>JBDTSC010000045.1:0-14982 GCA_039931375.1 Ardenticatenales bacterium | reverse complement strand
GCGGCCGCGGTGCAGACCGTGACGGCCGTGCAGGCGGACGCCGGTCACGAGTAGGGGCCCCGCCGTCCAGAGCCAGAGCCAGAGCCAGAGCCAGAGCCAGAGCTGGCCCCGCGTTGCCCGTTCCCCCGCCGCGTCAGTCGCGGATCAGCCCACCATCCGCGTGAACGGTAAGCTCCGGCGCCAGCGACGTGAAGACCACGAGCCGCTTGTTGTACGTCCGGTTGCCGTAATCCCAGACGCCCTGGCACGTCACGAGGTTTAGGTTCGGCGCAAGCGAATCGCCGAACACGGTGTCGATCACCTCGCCCTCGGCGTCGTGGTCGTACTCCACCAACTCTTGGACCACGAACGTGTAGCGGTCCCCGCTGGAATAGGTGACGATCACCTGGTCGCCGGGCGAGAGTCGGTTGAGCATCCAGAAGACGGCTGGGCCGCCCGTGTTCGTATCCAGATGGCCCGCGATGACCGCGTTGCCTTCGGCGCCGGGCAGCGGGCCGTTCTCGTACCAGCCGACGTTCATCCAATCCTTCGGCACGTCCATCGCCCGCTCCGACGTGAGCCCGACCCGTTCGACAACGGCATCGACGCCGATGGCGGGGACTTCGAGCCGCACGGGCACGCCCGCGGCGATCAGCGGGTCGGATGTCGGGGTGGGCGGGATGGTGGCCGTTGGCCAAGGCGTCGCGGACGGGAGCGGGGTTTCGGTCGGCAGCGGCGTGGCGGTGGTGAAGAGGAACGCCGGGGGCACCAGCGAGCTGCCGGCGTCCTTGGCGCGGCGCCACCACGGGACCTCGGCCGCGCCCGTCGTGGTAACCGACGCGGCGGGCGCCGTCGCCGAAGCGCGCGGCGGCCCGGCGTCGCCCCACGTGGGCATCTCGACAAACGAGCCGCCGTCGGCGCCGTTGGCGCCGTCGACGCCGGGAACGGCGGACGCGTCATCGTCCAGCGGGGCTTTGGCGCTCACCGATCGGTCGGACAGCGCGATCGAATCGTCCTGACCGGCAAACGACACTTTCGCGGCGACGGTGTGATCCGACTCCGCCTTGACCCGAGCGGGCCGGCCGGCGCTCGAAGCCTCCCCATTCAGGCCAGGAACGGCGCAGCCCGCCGTGAGCAAGGGGACGGCCAGCAGGCAGGCCCACCAGCGGTTCATGTGCATCCGAGTACGTCCTTGGGGGGGGTCCGGTTACGACTGCGTTAATTTAGCCCGCATTGCATCCCGGGTCAAGCGGGCCCAAGCAGTCCCGAAGGGCTCGCATGAATAGGACGCCGCCCGTCCCCATCCGGTGACGCGAAGGCGGCGCGGCTCGGGGAAAGGATAGCGTCCTCGAGCCGCGCCGCCGCATGTCATGCATGCGTCCTCGCGTACGCATCACGGCGTTGGCGTCACCTGCGTCGGCCGCGTCGGCCGCGACGCGCCGCCACCGCCCAAAACCGGCATGTCTTCCCGGCCGGTCCGCTCGGGCAGCGCGTACTCCGATGGACCCTTGAGCGGCATCGGCGGCGTGGGCAGCGCGTCCGTCGGCAGCGGCACGATGTTCGCCTGGCCGACGGCGGCCAGCGTGACCCAGGGCTCGAGCTGCCGCGCGGAGAGCGCATCGATGAGGTGCAGCACCCGCGTCGGCGCGAGCGCGACGGTGATCATCGTGACGGCGCGCCCGCGATCCTCGGTGGCGCGATGGATCTCGCCGGTCACTAGGTCCGGGACCGCCATCGCCTCCGCCACGGCCTGCCCGCCCGCCGAGACCTGCACGACCAACGCCGCTCGCTCGACCAGTTCGGTGAACGTGCGGTTGCGCGCATCGCGGCCCGTGCCGTAGATGTTGATCCGATGCCCCGGCCGCACACGGCCTCCTACAAGACGGTCCAGGCCCGCGGCGAACGAAACGATCTCGAGGCGAAGGTCCTGGATGAAGCGGACGTCGCCGGCCGGGAGCGCGCGCCCCGTGGTGATCAGGTCACCCGGCGCAAGGCGGCTCGTGGTCATCAGCCCATCGACGGCCGTGATCGGGAACGCGCCGCGCGCCATCGCTTCGGTCTGAGGCATCGTAGCGCCCGCCCCGATCATCGCCGACGTGAGGATCGTGTACGGTTCGATCGACCGTTCGGCGACCGCGACCGTGACGGTCGGGGGCGGTGGCGCCGCCCGGCGCAGGCTCGCGAGCGAGAGGAGCGCGCCGATCACGAGCAGGCCGATGGCGCCCCGGAATACCAACGTGCGGATGTTCATGTGTGCCTCCATTGGACGGGACCGTGCAGCGGTCGAAGGGTGCTGGCCTTCGCTGTGCATACGGTGTGCCACGCTCCGAGCGATGGCATGTTGAAGGTTGGATGGCCCATCGCGAGCATGCTAGGCTTGAGTGCTTGTCGTGCGGCATCGCCGCCACAACTTGGATCGTGCATCTTGGCCGGATCGTGCCCCTTGGATCGTTCACCGCATGCGTGATTACTCCATCGCCGGCCTCATCGCCGCCGTCGCCCGCCATCCGGCCGTCGCCGAGGCCTTGGCCAGGGCCGGGGCCAGCGAACCGGGCGCCGTCGTCGGTCCGCTGGGCCTGCCCGAAGCGGCGCAACCGCCGATCGTGGCGGCGCTGGCGGTGGCTTCGAACGTTCCGGTCGTCTGGATCGTGCCCCAGCAGGACGAGGCGCGGGCGCTCGCGGACGCGCTGACGGCGTACCTGCCGGATCCGAGCCGACTCCATTTGTTCGCGGCCCCCGACGCGCTGCCGTATGAGCGCATCCCGTGGGACCCTTCGGTGCGCGAGCAGAGGATGGCGACGCTGGCGTCCCTCTTCACGCGGCGCGGCGCCGGTTCGGACGCGGCGGCGCCGATCATCGTCGCCTCGCTGCGAGCGGTGCTGACGCCGACCCTGCCCGTGGCCGACTTCGACCGCGACGCGCGGGTGCTGCGGCGCGGCGATCGGCTGCCGGTGACGGCGTTGGTGCGCGACCTCTTCCGACTCGGCTACGAGCGGGCCGTCCGGGTCAGCGCGCCCGGCCAGATGGCCCATCGCGGCGGCATCGTCGACGTCTGGCCGCCGTCGGCGCCGGAGCCGGTGCGCCTCGAGTGGTTCGGCGATGATCTCGAGGCGCTGCGCCAATTCGGTCCCGCGACGCAGCGGTCCCATGCCGCCCTCACGGAGTTGGTGCTCGCGCCGGCGACGGAGGCGCTGCCGGACCACGGCCCACGCGCGGCCGAAGTGTTGGCCGCGATCGACCTCTCCCGCCTGCAGCCCTTGGCCGAGTCGGACGTGCGCCGGCAGATCGACCAGCTGGCGGCCGGCGAGCGGTTCAAGGGCATCGAACAGTTCACGCCGTTGCTTCACGCCCAAGCAACCCTCCTGGACCACGTGCCGCCGGACGCCTGGATCGTCCTAGACGGCGTGGAATCGCTCGAGCCCGCGGCGGTTGACCTGGCGGCCCAGGCCGAAACGATCCGGTCCGAGCAGGTGTCTTCCGGAGAGATTCCCGCGGCCTGGCCCGTACAGCCGCTCGTGCCTTGGGAGGATCTGGCGGCCGACCTTTCACGACGGCGGCGCTTCGTGGTCAACGGCATCGCGCGCGGCCTCGACGCGGCCGTCGACCCGGCGTTCACGGCGCCGCCGCGCTTCGGCGGCCGCGTGGACGAGGCCGTGGCCGATGTGCTGCGCTGCCTCGACGGCGGCGACGCTGTCGTCGTCGTCAGCCGTCAGGCGCCGCGGATCGCGGAGCTCGTGACGGCGGCAGGGATCAGCGCGGCGCCGCTGCGCGACCTCACGTCCGCGCCGGGGCCGGGCGGGCTGGCGGTGGTCCACGGCGCGCTCGGCAGCGGCTGGGTGATGAAGGAGCCGTCCGGCGGACGCCTGGTCGTCCTGACGGATGGCGAGATCTT
Organism: Ardenticatenales bacterium; assembly: GCA_039931375.1. Lineage (GTDB taxonomy): Bacteria > Chloroflexota > Anaerolineae > Epilineales > Epilineaceae > Avedoeria. The sequence continues at coordinate 11,111 of JBDTSC010000045.1, read as the reverse complement.
CGGCTGGCGGATGCCCCACCGGCGGCGCAGTCGGCGGGCGGCCGAGGAGGCCAGCCGGTCGGACGAGTTCGCCGAGTTCCAGCCCGGCGACCACGTCGTCCACGTCGAACACGGCATCGGCGTGTTCCGCGGCCTCGTGCGGATGCAGGTCGGGCAGGCGGAGCGCGACTACCTCCACCTGGAGTACGCTGCCGGCGACACGCTCTTCGTGCCGACCCACCAGGCGGACCGCGTCGCACGCTACGTTGGCGCCGGCGACGTGGCGCCGACGGTCACGCGGCTCGGCACCGCGGACTGGGAGCGGGCCAAGGCGCGCGCGCGGCGCGAGGTCGAGGACATCGCCGAAGAACTCCTCGCGCTCTACGCCCGCCGCGAGATCGCCCACCGCGCGGCGTTCGCGCCGGACACGGCGTGGCAGGCGGAGATGGAAGCCGGCTTTCCGTTCATCGAGACGGACGACCAGATTCGCGCGATCGACGCCGTCAAGCGCGACATGGAGAGCGGGCGGCCGATGGACCGCCTGGTCGTCGGGGATGTCGGCTTTGGCAAGACCGAGGTGGCGCTCCGAGCGGCGTTCAAGGCGGTCATGGCGGGCTATCAGGTCGCGGTCCTCGCGCCGACGACGGTGCTTGCCCAACAGCACTTCGAGACGTTTCGCGAACGGCTGTCCACGTTTCCCGTGCGCATCGACGTGCTGTCGCGCTTTCGCCGCCGCAAGGACCAGCTCGAGGCGCTCGAGCGCCTCTCGCGCGGTGAGCTGGACATCATCATCGGCACGCACCGCTTGTTGGGCCAGGACGTGACGTTCAAGCGGCTCGGGCTGTTGATCGTGGACGAGGAGCACCGCTTCGGCGTGAAGCACAAGGAGCGGCTGCGCCAGATGGCCGACGGCGTCGACACGCTCACCCTGACCGCGACGCCGATCCCACGCACGATGCACCTCGCCCTGACAGGTCTGCGCGACCTCACCAAGATCGACACGCCGCCGGCCGAGCGGCTGCCCGTTTCGACGCACGTCGGCCCGTACGATCCCCAGCAGGTCCGCCATGCGATCCAGCGCGAGCTGGCCCGCGGCGGGCAGGTCTTCTACGTCTCGAACCGCGTGCGCGGCATCGACGGCGTTGCGCACCGGGTGCACGAGCTCGTGCCGGAGGCCCGGGTGACCGTGGCGCACGGCCAGATGCCCGAAGAGCAGTTGGCCGCGGCGATGCTCGAGTTCGTGGGTCAACTGGTCGATGTGCTCGTGTGCACGAGCATCATCGAGAGCGGCCTGGACATCCCGAACGCGAACACGCTGATCGTCGAGCGCGCGGATCGGTTCGGCTTGGCCCAGCTGCACCAGCTGCGTGGCCGCGTCGGCCGGTCCGCGCTGCGGGCGCACGCCTACCTGCTGCTGCCGGCCGGTGGCGAAGCGACCGAGGAGGCGCGCGAGCGGCTGCAGGCGCTCGCCGACTACGCGGACCTGGGTGCGGGCTTCCGCATCGCGATGCGCGATCTCGAGATCCGCGGCGCCGGCGAGATCCTCGGCGCGCGCCAGCACGGACACGTGGCGGCGATCGGGCTGGAGCTCTACACGAAGCTCCTCGCGGCCGCCATCAAGCGCGTCCGCGCGGATGATCGCGACCCGGCGGAGGTGCCCGCCGCTGTGGCCAAGGAGCTCAACGCGATCGACCTCGGCACGTTGCCGACGGTCGATCTGCCGGTCGACGCCTTCCTGCCCGAGACGTTCGTCCTCGAGACCGCCGAGCGCACCCGCTTGTACCGCCAGATGGCCGCGGCGGACTCGCTGCCGGCGGTTGCCGACCTGGAGCACGAGCTGGTCGACCGCTTCGGCCGCCCGCCGACCGAGGTGCGGAATCTGCTGGTCGTGCTACGCCTGCGCGTGCTGGCGCACCACGCCGGCGCGCTGAGCGTTGGGCTCGAGGGCGACGCGGTGGCGGTGCGATTCGCGGACACCCATCCGCTGGACCGCGCTCGGCTCGGCGCGGCGCTCGGCGCCGAGGCCCGCATCGGCCACCATCGGGTTTCGCTGCCGGTCAGCGGGCCGGTGACCCATTGGCTTCCGCGCGCTCTCTGGCTGGTGCAAACCGTCGCTGAGATCGAAGGGGCAACGGCCGCGGCATGAACGGACTCGGACGTGTAACCGGCCGGCGTCGATCGTGGCAATGGAACCGTTTCTCATGATCCAACCCGCCGTGTCGACGCGCGCCGCAGGCACGGTCAACGGATCGGCCGCCGGCAACCGCTCCGCGACGGATCGATGGAGCGAAGGCCGGTCCGGCGCCGCGCCAACCCGGGCCAACCTGTCCGCCGCGGATGGGATGGCGGACGACGCCGCCCTGGTGCAGCGCGCCAAGGCCGGCGATCGCGACGCGTTCGTCTCGCTCTACCGACGGTATGTCGACGAGCTGTTCGGCTATGCGTACCACCAACTGGGCGATGTCCAGGACGCTGAGGACGTCACGAGCGAGACGTTCCTGCGCCTCGTCACCGGCCTTGGCGGCTTTGACCAGCGCGCCTCGTTCCGAACGTGGCTCTACACGATCGCCCGCAACCAGCTCCGCGACCGCTGGCGTGCCCAGAGCCGCCGACCGAGCCTCGTGCCTATCGAAGACGACGCGCACGATCCAGCCGGCATCGATGGCGACGACGGCGTTGACGACGTTGACGGCGGCGGCGCGGCGGACTTGGACGGTGCGGACGCAGGCGATCACCCGGCGGACGGGCGAAGCTCGCTAGACGGCGCGGACGGAGTCGAGAGCAGCGGGTCGTGGGCGGCGCTCGGTCGCCAGGTGATGGCGGCGCTTCCTTCCAACTATCGCCAGGTGCTCACGCTGCGCGTCGCGCAGGGTCGGTCGATCCGCGATGCGGCCGAGGTCATGGGCACGACACCGGGCAACGTGAAGGTGCTCCAACACCGCGCCTTGAAGCGCGCCGCGGCCGTCGCCGCCGCCCTCCAGGCCGCCGTCGAAGTTGGCGCCGACCCAACGCAAGCGCCCGCTGGGAGAAGTCGATGAACGGAATGACGCGACGCGGACCGCACGACTACGGGCTGTTCGGCGGCCGATACGCCGCCCGCGCGGACGATTGGGCGGGCGACGAACCCGAAGCGCTCGACATGGCGATGGCGGCCGTCGCACGCGGCGTCGACGCGGCAACCGTAGCCGCCGCGTTCGGCGATCCGGCGGCAACGCTCGCGTGCGCCGGCGCCCGCCTCGACGGTCAGGCGCCGCCGCCGCCGACCGTTGGCGTGCGCTTCGCCGACGAGCTCGAATTTGCTCTCCTTGCGGCATACGACCAGCGGCATGACCGACCGGAGCGCCTGCATCCGCGCACGATCCGTCCGATAGGCCTCCGCGCGCGATTGCCGGGCACGGCCGAATTGGCCGTCGCCGCCGCGATCGCGCTGTTGTTGGGCACCACCGCCCTAACGGATTCGCTCGGCCTGACCCCCGCGCTGGCCGCGACGCCGACGACCACGGTACGCGAAACCGGCACGCCGCTCGGGCCAACCGGCACCGCGGGCCACGGTACGCCGGCGGCGATGGGTACCGCGGAGCCCTTGGCGATGGCCGGACACGGTGGATACGGCTCATTCGGTGGATACGGCCCATACGGCGGATACGACGCCCCGTACGGCTTGCGGGAAGACAGCGCTACGCGCTGACCGACTTAGGTCCGACATCCGTCCGCGCCGCGCGACGGCGCGCGTACGGGATCGATCAGGGCTACGTCGCTGGCGGCGGCGGCGGACGCGGCGCATCGCGCTCCGCCACCGGCGTCCCGAGGCGCTCCAACCACGCCTCCCGCGCGTCCGCCGCCACGAAGAGCGATCCCGCCGCGACGGCCACGCCGCCCGGCCCGGCGGCGGCCAGCGCGGCGTCGATCGCCTCGATGACCGTGTCGCACGCTCGTACGGCCACGTCGGGGCGCTGCGCGCGAACCCGTTCGGCGACGGCGTCCGCGCTGAGCGCTTTGGGGTGATCGGCCCGCACGGCGAACACGGACGCGGCGCGTGGCAGCAGGGCATCGAGCAGCCCGTCGACGTCCTTGCCGCCGCCGAACCCCAGGACGAACGCGTAGCCGTCGGCCGGATCGAGCGCCGCCAGCGCTTCGACGAGCGCAGCCGCCCCGTGCGGGTTGTGCGCGCCGTCGACGATCAGGGTCGCGCCGCCGGGCGTCTTCCATCGCTCGTAGCGGCCGGGCCACTGGGCCTGTGCGAGGCCGGTCGCGATCGCTTCGTCCGAAAGATGCCAGCCGGCGCGGCGAAGGATCACCAGGGTCGTCGCCGCCACCACGGCGTTCACGGCCTGGTGCGGCCCGGCGAGCGTCGGCGCGACGCGGACATGGTTCGCGTCGCCGTGCGGCGGCGGGCCGACCGTGATGTTGATCGTCGGCGGCTCGGTCGGGCGAACAGACCACGTCGCGTCGCGCCCGACCAGGATGAACGGACAGCCGAGGCGCCGGGTTTCGGCGACGAGGACGGCCAGCGCCTCCGGCGCCTGCGGCGCGCTCACCAGCGGGATGCCCGGGACGCAGATGCCCACTTTGTCCGAGGCGATCTGGCGGAGCGTATCGCCCAGGATCTCGCGGTGGTCGAGGCCGATCGGCGTCAACACGCTCACGAGCGGTCGGACGACGCGCGTCGTGTCGAGCCGGCCGCCGAGCCCGACCTCGACCACCGCGATGTCGACGTCGCGGGCCGCGAAGTGGTCGAAGGCCAGCGCCGTGAGCGCCTCGAACGTCGTCAGGCCGGGCAGGCTGTCCAGCAGCGCCGCGTGGGCGTTCAGCCAGGCGATGACTTCGCTCTCGGTGATCAGCGTCTGGCCCACCCGCACCCGCTCGCGGACGGTGTGCAGATGGGGCGACGAGTAGAGGCCGACGCGATAGCCGGCCGCCTCGAGCGCCCCGGCGACGAGCGCGCACGTCGAGCCCTTGCCGTTCGTCCCGCCGATGTGCACCGCCGGCCAGTCGTGGTGCGGGTTGCCCAGCGCGGCGAGCAACCGCTCGATCCGCTCGAGGGCGAAGGTGTGGGGCGTGCCAGAAGGGCGCGTCTCCCAGTTCGTGAAGCCATAGACTCGGTCGAGGGCCTGCTGCCAATCGACGACGAGACGCGGTACGGGAGTGGCGGCAGCGGGCGGATCGGTCGACATGGCGGGCGATTGTACCCTGGTGCGTCGGTTTGCTACACTCGCCGCGATGCCTAGCCACCGCCGCGCGTGCGGCCGATCCGCCTGGCGTGCCGCCGCCATCGCCGTCGCGGGCACGTGCGCGTTGGCGCTTTGCGCATGCGCCGCCCGACCCGTGATCGATGTCGTCTCGTTCAGCCCGACGACGATCTCGCCCGACCGCAACGGCCACGACGACGTGGCGCGCCTCCTGTACCGCATCGGCCAGCGCGCCAACGTCGATGTCACGTTGACGGGTTCGGACGGCGCCGCGCACGTGCTGCGCAGCGCGTCCTTGCGGCAGCCGGGCGCTGAGCCGTACGAGCTGCTCTTCGGCGGCGTGATCGACGGCCGGATGCTGCCGGATGGCACCTATCGCGTGTCGCTCGTGGCCACCCCGGTCGACGGCGGCGCGCCGGTGACGGTGCCGGCGCCCGATCTGCGGATCGTCGACGCGGACGCCCTGCCGCCTCAGCTGCGTGCCTTGACGGTGCTGCCGGCGCGATTCACGCCGAACCAGGACGGCATCGACGACCGCGTCGCGATCAGCTATGCGCTGGACGAGCCGGCCGAGGTGCGGATCCGCATCGAGACCGAGGACGGCGCCTACGTCACTGACGTGCTGGCGGATACGCACACGAACAATGCCCCCGGCGACCCCGGTCCCCACGTCTACGACTACGACGCGGGCGTGGACGCCGACGCGCCGCCGCCCCCGAACGGTCGCTACGTCGTGGTCGTGGAGGCGCGGGACCCGGCCGGCAACGTCACGATCGAGCGCCGCCCGTTGGAGATCGCCGACGGCGGACAGCCGCGCGCGGCGTTCATCGACGACGTGAAGTGGAGCGCGACGTCGCTGCCGCTCGGGGCGACGCTCTACTTCACCGCGACGGTCAAGAACGTCGGCGGGACGCCGATCCGCACGCGCGGGCCGGCGCCAGGATTCGTCTACGACAACAACGCCACGTTCAACCAGCTGGCGCCGTCCGCGTTCGTCCTGCTCGCCCGCGCGGCCGGACGCCACGGCGCGGTCCGCGTCGCTTCGTCCACCCTTGGCGCGGCGGTCGAGGCGCCCATCGCGCTGGCGGACGAAGCGCCGCTCGTCGATCCGGTCATCCTGTTGGGCGGCGCAGCCACTGGGGACGGTGATCCGACCGAAGCGGTGGCCGCGCCAGGTCCGGCCGCCGGTACCCCGGGCACGGCGCCGATGACGATCTGCGGCGTCGTCACCGGCCCGGACGGCGCACCGAGCGCCGGCGCCGAGGTTTTCGCGTTCGAGGCGGACGGCGACAACGGCCGGCGCACGGTGGCGGACGGGGCGGGTCGCTATTGCTTCGAAGACATCGTCCCGTCCCCGGACTACGAACGCACGTACGCCCGCAGCCCAGGCGCACTGCGCGTCGGATTCACGTACGACGACCGGCGCTCGGACCTCGACTACCCGTTCCGCTACCAGGTCGGCGCCACCGCCGCGCTGGATGCCTGTCCGTCGGGCGACCGTGACCTGTGGTACCTGTGCCTCATGCCCGGTGTAACGGTCCGGGTGCAGGGCGCGGTCCGGTTCGTCGAGGCGCCGTATCGACGCCAGACGAACGGCTATCTGGCGCTGCTGCACGAGGACGTCCGCGTCATGCACGGACCGTACGGCGTCCAGGCGCTGACGATCGAGTTCGACGCACCGCGGGCGCGGTGAGCGCCCCGGCCGCGCCCCCGCTCGGGGTCGTCATCGTCAGCTTCAACACCGCGGCGCTGCTGGACGCGTGCCTGCGGTCCGTGCGCGACGCCTTGGCCGGCCTTGGCTGGCTCGAAGCGGCGGATGTCGTCGTCGTCGACAACGCCTCGGCGGACGACAGCGTTGCCTTCGTGCAACGGCATCACGGCTGGGTGCGGCTGATCGAACGCCCACGCAACGAGGGCTTCACGGCCGCCAACAACGTCGTGCTTCGGCCATGGGCGGACGGATCGGTCGCTACGCCGCGCGCGGTCTTGCTGCTCAACCCGGACGCCGCCCTCACGCCCGGCGCGCTGCCGACGATGCTCGACGCGCTGCGGGACGACGCGACGGCGGCGGTGGTCGGACCCTTGCTTCGCTACCCGGACGGTCGCTTTCAACACGCCGCGTTTCGTTATCCGGGACTCCTACAGACCGCGCTGGACCTGTGGCCGATCCCCCGCCTGATGGATACTCCGTTGAACGGCCGGTATCCGCGTCGGCGGTACGAACGGGGTCAGCCGTTCCCGGTGGACGCCGTGCTGGGCGCGTGCATGCTCGTGCGCGGCGACGCACTGCGCACCGTCGGGCCGCTGGACGACGGCTACGTTATGTACAGCGAGGAGCTCGACTGGTGCCGGCGGTTCCGGAGCGCCGGCTGGCGCGTTCTTTGCGCACCGCAGGCGGTCGTCCTCCACCATGGCGGCGCGAGCTCGGGGCAGTTCCGGGCGACATCGTTCATCCATCTCTGGCGCAGCCGGTTGCGCTACTTCGACAAGCACCTGTGGCGGCCACACGCGGCGCTTGTCCGGATGGTCGCGCGCACCGGGTTCCGCTGGCAGGACGCGGCGGACCGCCGTGCCGTTCGCAGCGGCGCGATGTCCCTTGCGACGTCGACGGAACGGCGGGCGGCGCGGGCGGCGGTGTTCGCCGTGGACGCACCGTGACGGTGTCACAGGCGGCGTCGGCGGTCGAGAGGCGGCCAACGGCCGCCGGCCTGACGGCGATCGTCCTCACGCTCGACGAGGTCGAGCACCTGCCGGACTGCCTGGCTTCGTTGCGCTTCGCGGAGGCGCTGCTCGTCGTCGACTCGGGCAGCCGCGACGGAACGCGGGCGCTGGCCGAGGCGGCCGGGGCGACGGTCATCGACCACCCGTTCGTGAACTACTCGCGGCAGCGGCAGTTCGCCCTCGGCCTCAGCGCCACGCGCTGGGTGTTGTTCGTGGACGCCGATGAGCGCGTGCCGCCGCCGCTGGCGGACGAGATTCGGCGGATCGTCACGGCCTCTGGCACTGGCGGCGACGATGGGGGATCCGCGCCGGTACGCACCGTGCCGGGTGGTGGCGAGGACCGGATACCCGCCGGCTACTGGATCCCGCGCGCGAACGTGTTCTGGGGCCGCACGTTGCGCGGCGGCGGCTGGTGGCCGGATCACCAGCTGCGGCTGTTGGACGCCCGCCGAGCGCGATACGACCCGCTGCGCGCCGTGCACGAGGTGGCAGCGTTGGACGGGCCGTCCGGCCGGCTCGTGCACCCGCTGGTGCACCTGAACTACGCGTCATGGGCCGAGTTCGATCGCAAGCAGCGCGCCTACGCGCACCTGGACGCGCTCCGACGGCAGGCCGACGGGTGGCGAACGCGGCCCCACCAATGGGTCACGCAGCCGCTGCGCGCGTTCTACCACCGGTTCGTCGCGCTCCGCGGATGGCGGGATGGCTGGCTTGGGCTCCGCCTCGCGGTCCACATGGCAGGCGTGGAGGCGCTCACGCTATCGCTTCTTCGGGGACTCAGCCGCGGCGACTCCGACCGCCACGACTGACACCCGCTCGGTACACCGCGACGACGGATGGATGTCAGCCGTCGGATCCAGTGGGCCGACGCAGAGTCGAACCGTTGTGCCTGCGGCCGGCTGGAAGCGCGCACCAAGTCCGGTCACGCCAGGAAGGGCTCCAGCAGGCCCAGATCCCCTCCCTTGCGGTGGTAGAGGACGTTCACATCGCCGGTATCGGCATTGCGAAACACAAAGAAGTCATGACCGAGCATCTCGATCTGATCGGTCGCTTCCTCCTCGGACATGCTGTAGATCTCGAAGCGCTTGCGCCGCCGGATCCGCGGCCTCGCCGACGCCGCCTCGTCGGCCGCGTCGGCTGGTTCGATCGGCGGATGGTCGACGCCTTCGGGCTTGCGGTGGTCGTGCCGGCGGTCCAAACGGCGATCCTTGAAGCGAAGGATCTGGCGGTGCATCTTTTCGGTCGCGAGATCGATCGCGCCGAACATCTCGGCATGCATCTCTTCGGCGCGGAGGATCTTCTTGTCCACCCACGACGTGATCTGGACGGTGAATACTTCGCCCTTGTTGTGGCTGACGCCGTGAGAGAGCTCGACGCGGATCGCGTGAAGGTCGTTCAGGAGGCGGTGCAGCTTGCCGACCCGCTTGTCGACATGATCGCGCACGCCAGGGGTCAGCTCGATGTTCCGGGCCAGAACCTCTAGCTCCACATTCGTCCTCCAATCGGGGCTTTCGGCATGTACGCGGCGACGCGTCCCGAAGGCGCGTCGGCGCGTCTCAGCCATTATACCGACCCGTCACCGCGCCCGCGAAACCCCTCCCGCCACCCTGTCGCGCGCAGCGTTGCCCGTTCTCGCGGCGGCCCAACACGGGTGGCGCGCGCCACCGTCGCGACCACCACGGTGCGTGCGCCGCAGCCCCGCAGCGCCTCGGCGCACGCCTCCGCGGTCGCGCCGGTCGTCAGGACGTCGTCCACGAGCACGACGGTGCGGCCGTCGATGCCCGCAGCCGCACGGAACGCGCCCGCGACGTTCGCGCGCCGCGCGGCCCGGCTCGTGCCGACCTGCGGCGGTGTTGGGCGCAACCGACACAGCAGTTCGGCGGACAGCGGCAGGGCCAGCTCCCGCGCCACGGCCCCGGCGATCAGCGCAGCTGCGTCGATCCCACGCTCCCGCCGGCGCTCCGCGTGCGCGGGCACCGGCACGACGCATGCACGGCTCAAGTCCACCGCATCGCCCATTGCCCGGACCGCTCGACCGGCGCCGCGGCCGAGCGGAGCCGCGATCGGCGCGCGGCGGCCGTACTTGAGGGCGTGGATCCAGTCCGTCACGGGCGTCTCGTGCCGCCATGCCGCGACCGCGAGCGAAAAGGCCGGCGGATCGTAGGCGCAGCGACGACAGAGCGCGACGGACCCGGACACCGGATGGGGCACGGCGGCGGCGCCGGGCGCATCGAACGCATCGCCGTCGAGGACGGCATCGCCGCAAAGCCGGCACCGACGCGACGGCAGCGGCGGTGCGGAACCGAGGCAGGCCGCGCAGATGACCGCGCCACGTCGGCCGCAGGCGATCGTGGCGCACCGCGGCGGAAAGAGGAGATCGAGCCAGCGTTCGACCAGATTGTGCCACCTGCCGACCATGGGATCCTCCATGGCGGCCGGCGCAAGGGTGGACCAAGGCTAGCATCGGCGCGGCGCTGGCGCGAGTCCGCGGATCGTCACCTCGATCGGTGCCGCGACACGCCGGGTGCCCGGTGCAACGGACTACGGGGGGGCGTGAGGGGTGCGATCATCCCCGTGGTCGACGCCGTCTGCCGGCCGAGGCGCGGCGCTCGAACCGGAGCGCGGCGAGTCGGCGACCATGCCCTCGATCGGCCGGAGCGCGCCAATGACGCCGAGGACGATACGCACCGCCGTCGGGGTCAGGCCGCGCGCGGCCTCCGCCAGGCGACGCGCCGCAGGATCGTGCAGCAGCGCCGCGACCATGGCGGTCTGCCGCTGCATATCCTCCGGATCCGCATCGACGTTGAAGAAGAATTCCGGCGGCACGTGGAAGAACTCGGCCAACGACTCGATCACGTCCAGGCTCGGGTTCTGGCTCCGGCCGTTGCGAAGCTTCCATACGTAGGAGCGCGAGACGTGGCCCTTCGTCCCACGCTCGATCTCGTCGTACGTGTACTCGCGCCCGTCGGGCCGGCGGACGGTGTTCAGCAGGTATTCGATCTTCGCGGCGATGGCGTCAGCGGCGCGCGACACGGGCGGTGCTCCTGCAATGATGCGCGCCGAGCGGCGCAGCCGGACGCAATCATGCCACGCTCCAGGCACGGGCGACCATCTACGATCCGACACGGATGCGACCATGACGGCCCACCACGATCGCCGGCGAAGCCGTGACTGTCACAGGTTTGGTGGGTGAGGAATAAAAGAGGCAGCGTTCCCAAGTAC
>JBDTSC010000044.1:0-14992 GCA_039931375.1 Ardenticatenales bacterium | reverse complement strand
CGCGGTCGCGCGCCCCGTGTTCGGGACCTTGGGGAGCGAAGCGTCCGCCATGGCCGGCGCCGCCGCGGCCGGGGCCATCATCGCCCCATCCGTGGCCATGGCCTCGCCCGCCGTAGCGCCGGAGATCGAGACCTCGACGTCGACGTTCTGCGCCGAGTAGTTCGAGAGCTCGATCGTCGCCGGGCCAGCCATCTTGGGCGCGACCACCAACATGTGCATGCACTCGCCGGTCTCGTCGCTCGGGCCGTAGACCTCGTGGCCCTGGCGGACGATCGCGTACAGCGTGCCGCCGGACGTCATGTGGCCCTTCTGGACGGACGGGATGCCGCCGGCAAGGCAGGTGCCGCTGGTCTGCTTGATCTTGATCGTCACGTCGCCGCTGGCCGGCAGGACGATCCACTTGGAGAAGTGGCCGCCGGCCATCAGGTCGCCGGGCACGGTGGCGCTCACCATCATCGGGCCGCTGGTGGCCATTTCCTCGGCGGAAACGGTGGTGTGGCCGAAGCCGACGAACGCGACGAGGGCGACGAGCGCAAGGGTGAACTTGGACATGGGCAATTCTCCTTGGGAATGGGTCGGACGAGAACGAACTCGGGGCAGGCTCTATCAAACTCCCCATTGGGCGCCGTGTCAAGCGTATGTGGGCGCCGTGTCAAGCGTATGGATCGCTCGGCTCGCTTCGATCGAACGGTACCGACCGCGGATCGGCGCCGAGATGCTACGACACCGGTTCCGTCGCCCGAAAGTCCACGTCCGACGCCTCGACCACGCTCGCCGTGCGCCCAGGTCCCGACTGCCACGTCCAGTACACGTTCGTGTGCGCGATGACCTTGTCAGGCGCCGGCAGCCCGTACTCGGAGAGGTCCTCGGTCGTGTGCGCATCGGCCACCAGGATCGTGTCGTAGCCGCGCACAAACGCCCCGTGAATCGTCGCGCGGATGCACGCATCCGTCTGCGCGCCGGTCACGACAAGCCGGCCGACGCCCCGTTGGGCCAGCTCGGCCGCCAACGTCGTGTCCTCGAACGCGTCGCCGTGCCGCTTGTGCACCAACGGCTCGGAGTCCCGGCGCTGCAGCTCCGGCACGTACTGCCAGCCGTCGCTGCCCTCCGCCATATCGTCGTCCGCGTGCTGCACCCAGACCACCGGCACGTGCTCGGCACGCGCCCTTTCGACGAGGGTGCGGATGGTCGCGATCACCGAGTCGCGCTGGTAGGCGTTTGCAACGACGTCGTTCTGGACGTCCACGACCAACAGGGCGGTGTTTGGGCGGTCGGGCAGGGTGGTCATCGGGGTCTCCTGATCCGGGGCTCGTGTCGATACCGCCGGGCTGCGTTACTGCGGAATTGTAAGCCAGTGCACCTCGACCACCGGCGGCTCGGCCAGCGGGCCCATGCGCCCGGGGGGTTGCCATGCGTCACCTCCTCGCGGAACCGGTACGTCACTCCCCCTTCCGCACCGCCGGCAGGAAGATCCGCCCCCCCACCCCACCGGTCGCCCCACCCGTCGGACCCTTCGTCGCCCCCGGCGTCACCGTGGGCCCCGCCGCTGTCGGTCGCGGCCCCGGCGGCGTGGCCGTCGGGATGCCGACCGTTGGACCGCCGGGGCGGCGCGTCGCGGTTGGCGTTCCTTGCACCATGCCCGTAGCGGTCGGCGACACAGCGGGCGTCGGTCCGGCCGTCGGTGTCGGTGGCGGCGAGCCGACGCTCGGCCCGTTGTAGACCACCCTCTGGCAGTTGCCGGCGCGGTCGCAAACCGACATCGTCTCGTCGGCCACGGCGTACGTGGCATGGCACGTGATCGTAGCCCCATACGTCCGCGCCCGCAGCCGCGCGGCGGCCGCGGCGTCCGTCAGCTGCTCGGCCAGCGCCAGGTGCCACGGTGAGCGGTAGGGCGTCTCGGCGACGTGCATGTCGTTCGCGCAGTCGCCCGGCAGCGTCAGGCGGCTCGGGTCGAGGCTGAAGTCCTCGAACCGCAGCTCGAACGCGATCCCGGTGTCGTCCTGCTGGGCGAAGCCGCCCAGGAAGCGCGGCGCCAGCGTGTCGACGATGCCGCTCCACTGCGCCTTCGGCTCGTCGTCGATGTTGCCGACCGCGTCCGCGCCGCGCACCTTGACGTCGTAGTAGCCCTCGAGGCCCGCCGGCAGCCCGGCCGTCCACGTCGCCGCGGCCGGGTTCGCCCCGGCGCCTGCCACGGCCGCGTCCGTCCAGCGGGCCGCGGCCAGGGCCGCCAGTTCGAGCACGGGAAGCGCGCGGCGATAGACCCGCACGTCGTCGAGCGCGTAGCGCTCCGACGGGCTCTGGTGGGTGAACCGCAGCTCGGCGGCATCGTCGCCGACGCCCGAGCCGCCGGCGACGGCGTCGCTTCGCAGCAGCGCGCCGTCCTGGAAGGTCGAGAGCGTGCCGGCCGCTTCGTCCCAGACGATCGCGTAGTGGTGCCAGCCGCGCGAATCGGCCACCGGCGCCGGGTATGGTGCGCCGTGGACCACGGGCGTTAGCCCAGCCGCGTCGAACCCGACCGCGTCCCCGCCGAGGTCCAATCGACCAAGGTTCATGTCCTCGATCCACAGCGAGAGCGTGAACGACTCGCCGTCGACCGGCAGCACGCCCGTCGGCGCCGCGACGCGAAAGCCGTCCGACGCCGGCGTGAGCTCGAGCGCGCCCGCGCCGACGACGCCGATGCGGGCGTGGTTCGTCGCGTCCGCCGGATCGAACCGGTTGTACGCCGCCGTCGCCCCCATCATGCCCGCGTCCGCCAGCGCGCCGCCGGCCCGGATGCTGCGCTCGTCGAAGCCCAGGCGCAGCGTCGGGCCGAGGCCCATTATCGTCGGCCAGTCCGCGGCGGCGATCGGGCCCGTGGCCACGACGACGGCGTCGATCGCGCCGTTGAACCCGTCGCGCGCGACCGGGTCGCCGGTCAGGGCGGCGGCGCCGATGAGGAGCGGACTGTCCGTGTCGGGGACGGCGGGCCGATCGCCCTGGACGGTCTGGACGAGGCGGCCGTTGACGTAGAACTCGGCGTCATCGTCGGCGGTCAGGTGGACCGCGACGTGCTGCCAGACGCCGGCCGTGACGATGCCCGCGTCGGAGTCGTACACCTTGACGAGCCCGTTCGTCAGCCGCAGCCGACTGCCGCTCAGGCCGAAGCTCCATCCGTCGGACTGACCCGCCTGCATGCTGGAGACGATGCGGCGGTTGGCGCCCCTTCCGTCCGTTCGGATCCACGCCCCCACGGTGAAGTCGTCCGTCAGCGCACCGATCGACGCGTCGTGCGGCACCGAGAGCGCGTCGTCCGCGCCGTCGAAGCGCAACGCCTGGCCGCTCGGTCCGGTGATCCCCGGTTGCGGGCACTGCGGGGCCGCGCAGGCCGCCGCGCGTCCGGTGATGAGGTCGACGTAGCTCTGGCCGGCCGCATCGGACGGCTGGCCGCTCTTGTCGAACGGCAGGTAGAGCAGGACGTTCGGCGGCAGCGCCTGGTTGACGAACGGCGACCCGTGCCCGAACAGCGGCTCGGCCGCGACCTGGACCTTGGCGACGCCGGCGACGGCATCCTGCGCCTCGGCCGTGTCCGACTGCTCGTCCACGCGGCCTTGGAGGAGCGCCGACGAGCCGAGGTAGCCCGGATCGGGCGCGGTCTGTTGCATCCCCTGGGCCGCGCCGGTCCCATCGATCCGATCGCCCCCCGCCACGGTGCCCCCGGCTCGCGCGCCGACCCCCGTCAGCTTGGTGGCCGGGTCCGTCGAGTCCAGGTGGAACGGCGGGATGCTGAGGACCTTTGACTTGCCGACGCGGTCGACCGCCGTCACTTCGCCGCTGAACGTGCCGGTCGGCTGGTCGCTGCGCAGCGCGTAGGCCAGGTGCCAGTTGCCGCCGACGACGATCGCGTGCTGCAGCGCCGGCTCGCCGAGCGGCGTGCCGTTCGCGTCGTGGACGACGACATCGACGCGCGCGACGCCGCTGCCGGGGTTGGCGCCGATGGCCGGGTCCGTCACCGTGCCCGCCAGCGGGACGGTCCAGCGGGTGGGATCGGCCGCGTCCGGCGCCGGGCGGAACGCCGCGGACGGCTGCGGCGCGAGCGTCAGAACGGGCGCGGTGCCGTCGACGATCACGGTGAAGGGCTCGCCGGCCGCCGACGTGTAGCCCTGGACGTTGCCGACCTTGTCGACCGCGTCCACGGTGACGTCGTATCGCCCCTCGGCCGGCGGATCGAAGGCCGGGCACATCGCGCTGCCGTGCACCGCGTCGCGGCACGGCAGGCCCCAAGCGTAGACGACGGGACGGCCCGGCGTCCGGAACTCCAGGACGGCGAGCTGCGCCGCCGAGTGCACGTCGTGCGTGTCGATCGTGAGCGTCGTCGGTTCGCCCAGCGGCACGTACTCGCCCGACTGCGGGAAGGCGGCGGTCGGCGGCTCGCCGTCGACGGTCAGCGGGGCCGTGCTCGTCTCGTCGATCCACGTGTTCTGGAAGTTGAACAGCCGGGCGATGTCCTCGTCGTTCAGGGCCGACCTGTAGAACGTCACCTCGTCCAACCGGCCGTGCCAGCTGCCGGTCGCGCTGCCGCCGACGGTCACCTGCGGGGGCGTGGTCGGGTTCGGCACCTTGGGCAGCGTGGCGGCCCGCTTGACCGATGCGCCCTGGACGAAGATGTCCATGACCTCGTTGTTGTCGTGCAGCGGATCGCTCCTGCGACGGAACAGCACGTGGGTCCACATGTTGGGCGGGATCGCCTGCTCCGCTATGACGCTGTTCGTCCGCCCGTTGGCCGCGACGTAGGCGTACGGCCGGCCGTTGGAGAGGCCGAAGAACGGGTTGTTCGACCCATCCCCCGCCGTGACGATGGGCCGGAGCACCGGATCGCCGCCGGCGCCGGACAGCGCGTCGCCCAGCACCCAGGCCGACAGCGTGAAGTCGCCGGCGTACAGGTTGAATTGATCGGCGCCGCCGATGATCGCCCGATCGGAAGGGTCGATGAACTGGCGCGATTCGTTGATCTGGCCCGCGGCCAGCAGCGCCGGCCACGTGTCGGCCGCGGGGCGCGGGTCGTCCATCGTGAGCGAATGGAAGGGCACGCTGTTCATCAGCGCCCGTACGCCCGCCACGTCCAGAAACCCCTTGCCGATGAAGACGTCGTCGATCAGCCCCTCGTACGGCCGCGCGCCGCCGTACGCGCTGCCGATCGTCCATCCCACGCCCGGCAGGCTGCCTTCGAACGGGGCGCCGACGGCCACGCCGTCCACATACAGCTGCCCCTTGCTCGTCGGTTGACGGGTGTCGACGGCGACGATCACGTGGTGCCAGTCGTCGCGCACGTACTCGTTGGGCGGGAACGACCACTGTTTGTCGTCGTCGCCCTGGCCGAACCAGAACCGGACCTTGTCCGGCTTGCCGGCCACCGGCACGGCGCGCAGTTCGGCCGGCGCCACGGCGAAGAAATGGCCCGACAGGAACGCACCGGTTCGCTGCGCCGGCCCCGGACGGACCCAGGCGCCGAACGAGTAGCCGGTGTCGGTGGGCGTCTGGAGGTAGGCCAGGAGCAGCAACCCCGCCTTCGAATCGAAGATGTGGTCGTCCACCCCGTCGAACGCTGCCGCCAGGTTCTCGCGACCCCGCACGCCCGCGACCGGGCACCCGTCGCCCTCGCACGTCCCGCCCGACCCGCCGACGTAGTCCTCGAAGCGCGTCTGCCCCGGCACCTCGTCCAGCTTGTAGCGCACGATCGTCGTGTTGCTCGCCCCGATGTCGGTGATCTGGGCCTGATCGAGGGCGCGGGCATAGACCTCGAGGTCCCAGATGAGGCCGGAGAACGGCGTGACCGCGTGGCGCCGCAACTTCATTGCCGCACAGCCGTTGGCGCTCTGGGCCTCGGTGGGATCGTGGCCGTGTTCATCCGTGTCGAAGATCGTACCCAGGTAGTCCAGCGAGCCCGTCAGCTTCCCGGGCAAGAAGTCGACGCTCACGTGCCGAAGGTACCGTACCGGGTCCAGGTTGACGATGGCGCCGGGCGGGCCGAGCTGAACGGTCTCCTGCTCCACGGGCGGTACGGCCGGATCGTCGGTGCTCGTGTTCAGGGTGTAGCTGCCCTGACCGGTCGCGCAGGCGTTCCGAACCGAGCGGAGGGCGTAGTTGTACTCGTTCGCCGACCCGACGACGAAGCCCTCGGCGCTCCGCGGGACCATGCCCGTCAGCGCCAAATCCTCCTTGTACTCCTGGTCGATGTAGAGCTTGGCCCGCTGCGCCGTCCGGTTGTAGCTGACCGCGACGTGCACGTCCTCGTCCTTGTTGACATACCGTTGGTTGGACCGCACCTCGCACCACCCGTTGTCCGGGTCGGTGCAGCCGAAGCCGAAGACGATGTACCCATCCTCGACCAGGAGCGACGGGAACGCCCCGCGCGACATCGCGGTCGTCGACTTCGGCATCCACTGCGCCGCGGCGCCCTCCTGATCACGACCCGCCTCCGCGCCCATGATCCCGTGCCGAACCCCCGGCACGCTCAGCCCTTGCCAACTTTGCGCGTGCCAGTTGACCCAGGCGGCGATCGTGATGTCGCCGCCGTCGTACCGCGCGTTCCCCGCGCTCAAGGGGCGGTTGCTCGAGTCCAGGATGTTCTCGTTCAGGAGGAACGCCCGATCGAGGTCGTACAGGATCGACCGGACGTAGTCCTTGTCCTGGAGGTTGCCGAGCGGCACCGTCCGCCGGTCGATCGTGGCCGCCATGTCCTGGGCGATGTCGTAGTCGCCCGACGGCGCGCCTGGACTAACCGTCAGCGGGTGCAGGATCTTCGTTTCCGCCGGCGCGTCGGCGCCCTCGACGGCCGGGCCGAGGGCGAAGTTCTGGTAGGCCGGCGCGTCGCTCTTCAGGATGTCCGGAACGTCGACCTTCAGGAGGCCCGATACGTTCTTGCTGAGCAGCCGGTTTGTCAGCGACGTCTTGTGCACGATGCGCTGTCCCGGCGCGACGACGCCATCGTCCAGGTTGTAGACGCCCAGCATCTGGAGCTTCAGCCGCGCTTCTACGTCGTCGCCGGCCCGCAGCGGCTCCCGCACGATCACGACCTCGTCGATCCGCCCCTCGAACGCCTCGTCCACGCGCGGCGGCACTGTGCCGGGCGAGGCGTTCGACGCGAAGACGCCGCCGATCATCAGCGGCTCGTTCCGATCGGGCAGCGCGCCGTCGGCGGTCGTCGTGACGACCTTGTCCGTCCCGTCGATGCGATCGCCCGCCAGCCGCGCCGCGAAGAAGTGCACCTTGGTGGAGACCGCGCCCGAGCCCGGGTCCACGACCCGTTCGGCCGAGGCCGCCACCCACGTCCACGTGTCCACCGGGATGCCCATGTTGGGCGCGATGAACTCGTCGACATCGTAATACGTGAGGATCAGCCCGTCGTCCACGAGCCCGAACCCGAAGCCGTCCGCCCGCTGATCGCGCGACAGGCCGACGATCCGCTGCCGGCCGGTGACGCGCGCGGGCATGATCCACGCGGACACCATGAAGTCGTTCGTCAGGGCGCTGATCTCGGGCACCGCGCCGAGCGAGAAGTAATCGTCCTTCCCGTCGAACAGCGCGGAGTTGCCCATCAGCGCGCTGTGGCCCGTCACCGGACAGCTCGGCGCGCTGCAGTAGCCGTTGTACGGGCTGTTCGGCTGCGACGTGTCGGCGATCGTGGTCGCGCCCGCGGGCTCGTCCATCCGCATCAGGATCGACGGCGCGGTGGGCTCGCGCAGCTCGGTGGTGTAGTTCAGCACCCTGCCGTCGTTCACCGCCCACGGGCTGAAGCCGAGGTCCTTCTCGCGGCTGTCGGCGATCCCGTCGCCGTCCGCGTCCCGCTTGCGCGGCGCCGGGTACACCCACGTCCGGTCGCCCTTGGCGTTGTACGCGATCGGCCAACCGGCCTTCTCCGCGTCGTCAGTCAGCCCGTCGCCGTCCGTGTCGGCCAGCAGCGGGTCGGTGCCCAAGCGCAGCTCGTCCGCGTCGCTCAGCTGGTCGCCGTCGCTGTCCGCCCGGCGCGGATCGCTGCCGATCTGCTTCTCGCGCAGGTCCGGCACGCCGTCGGCGTCGAGATCGGGCGTGCGATCGTCGGGATCGAACGAGCGGTGGAGGCCGTCGCCGTCGGCATCGGCCAGCACCGGGAACGTCAACGGTCCGGTCTGCCCCCAGGCCAGCGCCTGCCCGCCCTCGTCCGGGGGGCCCTTCGGCGCGAGCGTGTAGAACGCATCGAGAGTCGTCGGGAATACGTCGAAGGCCAGGCCAAGGTCGATGTACGACGAGTCCGCCCGCGTCTTGACCCAGCACGCCGCGATGCCGAGGCCGGCGCACTGCTGGACGTTGATCTCGTACGCCTCGGCCAGCCACGCATCGACGGGCCGGTTGATCCCGGGCTCGCTCGACAATGCCACCGGCGCCTGCACGTCGCGCTCCATGCTGAGCACATGGTTCGCGACCGTCCAGTCCTTCGTGTCGCCCAGCTTCACCGCCGGCATGCTGTCTGGCAGCTGATCGGCGGTGATCGCGTACGCGAACGCCGATGCCTTGGCGTTGCGCTCGCTGAACTGGTACGGGTACTCCTGGCCGATCCCGTACGGCTCGGTCACCGTGATCGTGTTGCGCACGGTCAGCTCGACGTGCAGCGTCGCGGCCGGCACGAACGCCTTGATCGGATCGTCCAAGTACGGATTGAAGCGGCGGAACGTCAGCCGGTTCGGATCCGACAGGTTCACGACGTCCGTCTCGTCGTAGATCGCGGTCGCGATCGCCTCGCCGATCAGGCCCTGGATCCCCATGCAGGCGCCGTTGGCGATCGTATCGGCCTCGTCCGGCGGCGAGGCGCTGCAGATGAGCGTCACGAAGGCGTCGATGAGGGAGATGATCATGACGGTGACCGTGCCCCACCCGGTCAGCGCGATCGCGGCCAACACGCCGTCCAGCACCGACTCGGCGACGATGTGGACGAGCTGATCGTTGAACGCCGCCCCGCCAATCTCGATGCCGGAACGGGCCACGCCCTCGAAGAACAGGCCGAACGACAGAGAGGTGCCCACGAGCCAGCCGACCACGCCGGCCACGCGCGCGGACGCGCTCGTGTCGACCTCGCGCAGGAAGGCCTTGAACGTCGGCGCGTTCGGGTTGTCAAGCTTGAACTGTTGGAAGGCTTGAAAGACCCGATAGATCTCGACGACGGAGTCCGCGGCTTGCAGCCCTTGCAACGTCAGCCCGACGACGTTCTCCGGCGTGACGCCGACCTCGGGATCGACTTGGGCGTTCACGAAGCTGCCGATGAGCGTGGCCATGACCGCCGCCCCGCGCATCGCGTCCGGCCCCTTGCTGGCCAGCCGCTGTTTCCATTCCGAGAAGCTGTCCTCGGCGAACTCGCCGACCGCATCCTCGATCGCGTCTTCCGTGGTCTCCCCGAGCTTCATGCGCCCGATAGCGCCGCGGAAGCTGTACGGCTCCTTCTTCAGCCCGACCAAGCTGTTCAGCTTGTTGTACTTCCGATGGTCCTTGTACTCTTCGATGAACGGCGTGCTGACCTTGATCACGGCATCGATGATCCGGTCCCCGATCTCGTCCTTGGCCAGCGCCGACAGCTCGCCGATCCGGGCCAGCTCGTCGTCCTCCGGTACGTCGTCGAACGACCGGACGGCGGTCGGCCCGATCTGGACGACGCGGGCGACCCCCGCGAACAGCCGGGTGTACGCCACCTGCGCGATCGCGACGTCCGCCGCCGTCTCGTAGCGGCCCTCGTCGCCCAACGCGGCCTGGTCCTTGAACGCTTTGAGCGGCGTCAGGACCTTCTCCATCCGCCGCCAGTATTCCTCGAGCGGATAGAGCGTCCAGCCGCCGACGCTCACGTCGTAGCGGTAGGGCTTCCAACTCATCGACGCGGTCGTCACCTCGCCGACGCGGGCCGGGTCGAGGTGCAGGGCGACGGTGCCGCCCGTGACCGAGGCCAGCGCCGGGCCACCGCCGTCCGGCGCCGCGGCGTCCAGGCTAAGGCTGCGCGTGCGCGACTCGGTCGCCACGAGCAGCGTCGGAACGAGCGTCGTCACGGGGTTGCCGGCCAGATCCGGGACGTCCCGTGAACCCTGTCCGAACTCCGTCTTCAGGATCGCCGGGATCTCAGTCGCCCCGAGCGCCCCGAGGTCGGCGGTGGTGGCGTAGCGGAAGGTCCGCACGTTGAGCGCGTCCGGGGCGATGTTCCAGCGCTGGACGGCCGTGTAGTCGTTCGGCTGCCCCTCCCAGCGCTTGGCGATCTCGGCCACCGTCATCGTCCGCGCGCCCGCCGCGTTCGTGCGGTTGCCCAGGAACGTGCTCTCGAGGCCGCCGGCCAGCGCCCAGAGGTTGTCGTCGACCTCGAGGTGCTGGGCCGTCTGGGGATCGCTGTCCCGCTGGATGCGCTCATCCACCGTCGGATCCTCGTCCGCCACCGCCACGTCGATCCCGTGCTCCTCGCGCACGGCCAGCCCGGTCAGTCGCCACGCCTCGTTCGCGTACTGGTGGATGACCTCCATCCGGCCGTCGTCGTTCACCATGGACACGAGCCACAGCAGCCGGACCTGGTGCCGCAGCGTCGCGCTCGCGGCCTGTCGATAGAAGAGCGAAGCGTTGAACGCGACGGGCGCGCCCGTCTGGCCGTCCGTCGTCCGCGCCAGCGGCGCGAGCGTCACGAGGTCGCCGTTCGCCTCCTCGTGGACCGTGATCTGGTACGGCCGCAGCTGCGCCGCGTCGATCATGTCGATCCGGTTCGCGTCGCCCGTGAACCCGCTGACGATGTTGCCGAGCGACGCGCACGCCACGGTCTTGCCAGCCTGATCGACGGTGATCACGTGCTTGCCGTCCGCCAGATCGACGGCGTTCGTCCCTTGCATCGTCCGCGTGACGTTGCCCTGCAGGCCGGCGATCAGGCGATTCTCGGCGCCGAACCGGCCGCAGCGCCCGTCGCGGATCCGCGCGTCGTAGCTGCGGGCCGGGTCGGCGAACGCAAACGCGAGGCTCGTCCGGACCGGCCCGTCCTGCGCGATCTCGACCGTCCCGATCGTATCGATCTGCGCGGGCGTCGTGCGCTGGAAGGACAGCGCGATGGACGTCTCGCCTTCGACCAGGCTCGGGATCGGCGCGCAAAACTGGAGCGCGCCCACGTCCAGGATGGCGATGTGCTGGCCGTTGGCCAGCGCGCCCAGGTTCGCGAAGGCGGGCAGCGCCAGCAACTTCCTGTCCGTCGTGTTGATCGCGCCCCGGTCGATCACGGCCGGACCGGTCCCGCAACGGCCCTTGGCCACCGCGAGCGCCGCCGTGCCGTCGATGAGCGCGTCGACGCGGGCCTGCGCGGACTCGATCGTCGCCTCATCCTTCATCCGGTTCGAGAACACGATGCGGCCGACGCTCTCGCCGGCGTCGTCCAGCGTCAGGCTGGCCTTGGCCGTGGTGCGCGGCAGGTCGTTCGAGTCGCCCGGCAGCGTGACCTCCAGCATCGGCGAAAGCCGCATGTCGCCGCCGAAGGCCGGGTCGGACGGGTCGGGGTTCAGGCCGGGCGCGGCGGGGTCGACCGGGTACGTGTCGCCGATCGTGTTGTCCAGCCGGCGCTGGACCTGGCCCTGGTTGTCGCCGGTCGGCCAATCGAGCACGTTTTGGGCGAACGAGAGCTGCGTGGGGTTCGTCGGCCGGATCTGAACGTCGACGACGACGGGCTTGCCCGGCTGCAGGCCGTCGATCTCGAGCGTGAGCGGGTTGGCATGGTCGAACACCGTCGTCCCGCCGACGAACGGCGAGGTGTCGAACCGGTTCGGCACGCCGTCGCCGTCGTTGTCGATGTTGTCGACGTCCGGCGCGTCCTGCACGCCCGAGTCGACGCAGGCGAGCACGGGCGTCCAGGCCGCGGTGAAGGGCGCCGTAGGATCCGCCGCGTCGCGCATCGACGGGCACTCGAGCCCGTCGCTCAGGCCGTCGCCGTCCGTGTCGGGGTTGCGGGCATCCGTGTAGCCGCGCTTGTTGCCGGGCAGGGCGTAGCCCTTCACCTCGTTCCAGTCGCTGATCTGATCGCCGTCCGTATCGACGCGGTTCGGCGCGGTGCCGATGCGCAGAAGCTCCTCGCCGTCCGTCAGCCCGTCGCCGTCCGTGTCCTTCTTGGTCGGGTCGGGGCAGCCGGCGGCCTTCCCGTTGGCCGCGCGCTCGGCGGCGGTCCACGGGTCGGACGGCGCAGGCACCGGGCAATGGATCGTCTCGTCGTAGTCCGAGATGTCGTCGCCGTCCGTGTCCGGCGCCGTGACGCTCGTGCCCCACAGGCGCTCGAGGACATCGCTCAACCCGTCGCCGTCCGTGTCGACGATGCCGTCCGCCATCGCTCGGGACACCAGGTTGGCGGCCACGGCCGACGGGACCGCCGCGTTCCCCACGCGCGGGATCGCCGATATCGACCGCGACGCATCACCGGGCGTGTCGACGCGGCTGCCGACACGCGGGTCGAACGGCGACTTCGCGGCGCCTGACGGATCCGCGGCGCCCGCTGGATTCGCGGCGCCCGCCGGATCCGCGGCAAACGGAGCTTCCGCCGCGTGCGCGGACCGCGCCGGCCAAGCCTCGGCGAAGAACCGCTCCAGCTGGCCCGTCGCCAGCTCGGCGTTCACGAGGGGCATCACGGTCAGCTGGACCACGACGACCGTCGCGACGATCGAGTACGCGAGGCGCGCCCGACGACGGCCGAGCCCGACCAGGCGAACGACACCGACCAGCCCGTAGCCCAACGCCAGGACGAGGGCGAGCAACGCGACGTCCGCGGACGGCGGCGCCGCGGCCGCGGCGCCGCTCGAAACGTGGGCGCCGACCCAGGCGAGCGGGTCGCTCCAGAACGTGCTGCCCGCGGCGGAGGCCACATCGTCGTAGCCCGTGAAGTCCGTCCGCACCTCGACCGTCGTGCGCGTCCCGTCGCGCGCCTGCGGGTGCTCCATCGTGAGCGTCATGCGCAGCGGCAGCCCGTCCGCGTCGATCCACGCCTCCCCGCGCGTCGCGAAGCTCTTGAAGCGATCGAGGTCCGCGAGCGTGACGCCGGCCGGCAGCGTCCCGTGGGCGGCAAGGTGGGTCGTGGCCAAGCCCCGCAGATACGCCGCGTACGCCTCGCCGTCCAGCGCGAACGCGTAGCGCTGGAACGACACCTTCCGCGCGCCGCCCGACGCCGTCGGCACGGTGCGCGTCTCGGCGCCGAGCGGGCGGACGTTCTTGGCGGCGCCCAGGAACGCCGCGGCATCGCCGGCGGGCGCAAGACTTTCGCCGAGGCCATCGACGGCCTTCCATGCACCGCCCGGCGCCCGCGCGCTGGCCTGGCCCTCTTCGATGCGCATGGCGAGGCCCTTGGCCGGGTCGTGCGCCGCCGGGTCGTGCGCGGCCGGGTCGGGTGCGGCCGGGTCGGGTGCGGCCGCGTCAACCTGGGCGCCCCGCGAGTCGTTCCACAGCGTCAGCTCGATCCGCCGCGCGCCTTGATCGGCCGTACCGCTCATGAACAGCGTCGTGACCTTGGCCCGCCGACCGGCCGACGTGATCGCGGGCGCGGGCAACGTGGTCTGCGTGAGGTGCGTCTCGAACGCATACCGTCCGGCGCGCTCCGTGCGCCGCCAGGCATCGCGCAGGAACGCCGCCGCGTCGGCCTGCACGGGAGGATTCGCGGGCACGAACAAGGTCGCCAGGACGGCGACCAGGAGCGACGTGCGGACGGCGACGCTTGACCGGGGCGGACGCGACATCTGGCCACTCCTTGTACGGCGCGAATGCGTCGTAGAGGTCGGCATTGTGTGGGGCCGGTGGCGGGCGGTCAATATGCCCTTTGCGCGGCGAACCCTGTAGCATTCGGGCACGCGCCGCCATCCATTCGAGCAACCCGCGAGGATCACCTGCCCATGCAGTACGCCCATCTCGGCCGCTCCGGCCTCAGCGTCTCCCGCATCTGCCTGGGCATGATGTCCTACGGCGACCCCGGCTGGCGGCCGTGGGTCCTGGACGAGGCGGCGGCGCGGCCGTTCGTGGCGCGCGCGCTGGAGCTGGGGATCAACTTCTTCGACACCGCCGACATGTACTCAATGGGCGAGAGCGAGACGATCACGGGACGGCTGCTGGGCGAGCTTGCCTCTCGCGAAGACATCGTCATCGCCACCAAGGTCTTCTTCCCGCACGCCGACGGCCCGAACCGCGGCGGCCTGTCGCGCAAGCACATCATGGCCGCGGCCGAGGCGTCGCTGCGGCGGCTCGGGACGGACTACATCGACCTGTACCAGATCCACCGCCTGGATCGCGCGACGCCGCCCGAGGAGATCCTGCGCGCGCTGGACGATCTTGTGGCATCCGGCAAGGTTCGCTACGTCGGCGCGAGCAGCATGTTCGCCTGGGAGTTCGCGCGCCTGCTCTATTTGGCGGACGCGCACGGCTGGTCGCGCTTTGTGAGCATGCAGGACCACTACAACCTGGCGTATCGCGAGGAGGAGCGCGAGATGCACCCGCTCTGCCTGGCCGAGGGCGTCGGCGTGATCCCGTGGAGCCCCCTGGCCCGCGGCTTCCTGGCCGGCGACCGCCGCCGCGAAGACCCCCGCCCGACGCTGCGCGCCCAGAACGACGCGTTCGCGGACGAGCTGTACTTCACGGACGCCGACTACGACGTCGTCGACGCCCTGCGCCACGTCGCCGACGCCCGCGCCGAGCCGCCGGCCCGCATCGCCCTCGCCTGGCTCCTCCGCCAGCCGGCCGTAACGGCGCCCATCGTGGGCGCGACAAAGCTGGCGCACCTCGAGGACGCCGTCGCGGCGCTGGACGTCACGCTGGACGACGGCGAGGCGGCGGCGCTGGGGGCGGCGTATGTGCCGCATCGGGTGATGGGGCATTCCTACTAACCCATCGCTGCCCACGAGTCGACGAACCAGGAGGTTCCCATGCCCACCCCCATCGACCCCCGCGTCGACATCGGCCACGTCCACCTCAAAGTCGCCAACCTCGAGCGCGCCCTGGCGTTCTACGTCGG
>JBDTSC010000043.1:0-15032 GCA_039931375.1 Ardenticatenales bacterium | reverse complement strand
CCGTCGCCGATGCCGTCGCCGGCGCCCACGCTCCGCCCGCCCGACGAGGCGGCGCCGAGCCACTACGTGTCGCCAGCAGCATCGGGCGCCGGCGACGGATCGATCGACGCGCCGTGGACGTTGCAGCAGGCGCTCGGCCAGCCCGCGGCGCTGAAGGCGGGCGACGTCGTGTGGCTGCGCGGCGGGACGTACACCGGCCTGTTCGCGGCGGACCCGTCGCTCGGGCGGATCTCGTTCTCGTGCGGCACGCACGGCACGGCCGACGCGCCGATCGTGTTCCGCGCCTACCGCGACGAGCGGGCGACGATCGACGGCGCGGGCAACGAGATCGCGCTGTTCGTGCAGAACTGCAGCTTCACGTGGTTCTGGGGGCTCGAGGTCATGAGCTCCGCGCCCGTGCGCACGCCGTCCCGGTCCTTCATCTACGTTACGGCGCCAAACGTCCGCTTCATCAACATGATCCTGCACGACCTGGCGGACGGGATCGACCTCTGGACGGCCGCCACGGACGCGGAACTGTACGGCTCGATCATCTACCACAACGGCTGGGACCAGCCGGACGGCGGCCACGGCCACGGCATCTACACCCAAAACAAGATGCCAAGCGTGAAGAAGATCGAGGACAACATCTTCTTCGGACAGTACGGCTACAACGTCAAGGTGTGGTCGACGAACCAGTACATCGACAACTATGACCTCGAAGGCAACATCGCCTTCAACGGCGGTTCGCTCTCCGAGAACGCCAGCCGCAAGTTCAACTTCTTCGTCGTCGGCAACAACCCGAAGGCGCCGGCGCGAAACGTGGTCGTGCGGCGAAACTACACGTACGCCGGCCGGACGACCACGACACCCGCCTGCAACGCGTTCGGCCCGAACTACGGCGTGGTGGACATGCGGCTCGAAGACAACTACCTGTTGGGGCAGTTCCGCGTCGGCGGACCGTACACGAACACGACCGTCACGGGCAACACGATCCTCGGTGGCACCGTCTTGCCGTTCATCACCGGCCCGGGCTTCGCGATGGCGGACTACCCGGACAACGTCTACGCCCAAGACGTGCCGACCGACGGCCTGGACTACTTCGTGCAGCCCAACCGGTACGAGCCCGGCCGCGCGAACATCGCCATCTACAACTGGGGCGGCGCCGACTCGGTCGACATTCGCGTCACCGACCTCGGCCTGGCACCCGGCGATCGGTATGCACTCATCAACGCGATGGACTACTTCAACGACATCATCACCCGAACGTACAGCGGCGGCGATACGATCTCGGTGCCCATGACGGGGCACACGTTCGCCCAGGCGATCGGCTCAACCAAGGAGCCGGTGTCGCAGTTCCCATTGTTCGGCGCATTCGTGATTCGGCGGGTCGGCCCGTCCTTGCGGTGAGCGCCTTCCTTGACGGCGGATCGCCGCCGAGCCGATACTCCGAGGGAATTCGGACCGACCCGTTCACTCTCAAGGAGTTTGCCGTTGTCCACGACGCCCCGTGTTTTCTTCGTCGCCCTGATCGCCTCCGCTGTCCTGGGC
Source organism: Ardenticatenales bacterium (assembly GCA_039931375.1). GTDB lineage: Bacteria > Chloroflexota > Anaerolineae > Epilineales > Epilineaceae > Avedoeria. The sequence continues at coordinate 13,502 of JBDTSC010000043.1, read as the reverse complement.
GTTGGCGCCCCCCGGATCCTGGCCGCGCCGAGCCGCCAGACCCGACCCGCCGAGGCCACCATCGAGCTGGCGGCCGGCGCCGAGGCAAAGCTTGAAGTCAACGCGTTCTGCCTGAACTTCGGCGAACCGTTCCCCAAAGCCGTGACGGTTTCCGCCGAGACCGCTCCAGCCGGTGTCGTCCAAGTGTTGAAGGCGGCGGCGCGCGGCGCGACGATGGACGTGCTGCAGACGCAGATCGCGATTTGGCACCAGATCGAGAACAAGTGGGGTTACAAGGACAAGGATGTCGACATGACCGGCGCCAAGGCGCTGGCCGACGTCGCCGCGGCCCAGGACGGCGGCGCGCTCGTGGACCGCGGCGTCGCCCTGGACAAGGCGATCACGGACGGCAGCGTGACCGCGACCGTCGATGGCTGGCACGAGGCGGACGCGCCGAAGGCGTTGCCGACGGACGCACCGTATTACGGGGCGGGAACGCTGATCGTGAAGAACGTGAGCGCGGCGTCGATCACGGTGCGCTTGCCGCTCGGTCTCATGCTCAAGGCCGCGAACGCCGCCGAGCAGGACATGGGGCTGTACGCCGTGACCCAGGTGCCGCTTGAGCAGCCGCAGGCGCTGCCCAAGACCGGCTTTGGCCCGCCGGCCGGGGACACGCGCCACGCGGCCCTGCAGTGGCTGGTGGTCGTCGCGGCGATGGCGGTGATCGTAGGGCTCCGCCGCCGGTTCGGCCGCGCGGCGCCGTCCGCCGACTGACGCGATTCATGCCCGTGGCGACGGCCAAGCGTCAAGTTCCGTCGCCCACCAGGAAGCGCCGCACGGCCGGAGCGCCTTCGCGGCGCTCGCCGACGCGCGCTGCCGGCCAAGGCGGATTCGCCGCCTTGGCCATCGCGTTGCTGCTGGGCGCGTACGGGCTCGCCCGGTCCGGATTCGGCACCAACGGATTCGGCACCAACGGCTTTGGCACGAACGGCCCATCCGAGACAGGCGTTCGCTCGACCGTCACCGCGGACGCGCGGGCGACCGACGCGGGAACGGGCCAGCCGAGCGCGGCGGAGGAAGCGCTGTTCGGAGCGATCAACCGCGCGCGCACGGACCGTGGGCTGGCGGCGCTCGCCGAGTCGGCGCCGCTCGGGCGGGCGGCGCGTGCCCACAGCGCCGACCTGAAGGCCACGTCCCGATGCAGCCACGACGGCAGCGACGGGTCGAGCCTCGAGGATCGGCTGGCGGCGGTCGAGGTCAACCTGCAACGGTACGGCGAGGTCGTCGCGTGTGGATCCGCTTCCGCCGACGCCGCGGTTGAGCAGTGGCTGGCGTCGAGCGCGCACCGCGACATCCTGCTCGGGCGCGGCTTTCGGACGGTCGGGGTCGGCGTCGCCCTCGGGGCAAATGCCGCCGACGGGCGCTGGACGGCGGTGCTCGGAACCCCTTGAAGCACGGAGATCGAGCATGAACCCAAGGTTGGAGCGCGCCCGATGAAGCGCATCGCGCAAGTCCTGGCTCTCCTTCTCATCCTCGTCGGCGTCGTCTGGTTCCTCCAGGGCGTCAACATCCTGCCCGGCAGCTTCATGACGGGCCAGCGGCGGTGGGCGATCAACGGCGCGATCGCCTTCGCGGCCGGCGTCGGACTGCTCGTGCTCCTGCGGCGCAAGCGGCCGTCCGAGCGATCCGAGTTGCCGTAGACACATGCCGGCCGCTGCCGGCCGCTGCCGGCCGCGCCCCTGACCGCCGAATCGCGTCCTCCCGCCGCCCCATCAACTCCTTGACCGCCCCCCCTCCCTCCACCATCATTCGCCCCCTTGCACTCGGCTCGGCCCCACCGATCGATCCGCGTCGTTCGGCATGTGTCGTTCGGCATGTGTCGGTCTGCCCGTGTCGCCACGCCCGCCTCGAGAGGCGAACCGCCCATGCTCGACACCCTGCGCCAGCGTGAGGCCGACGGCCAGCCCATCCGCGTTGCCCTCGTGGGCGCGGGGGCGATGGGCGTCGGGATCGCGTGGCAGATCGGGCGCACGCCCGGCATGCGGCTGGTCGCGATCGTCGACCTGGACGAGGCGCAGGCGCGCAAGGCGGCCGAGGCGTACGGACGACCCTTCGCCGTCGTCACGCCCGGCATGGCGCCGCCGGCCGACGGGCGCGTCGCGCTCCTGAAGGAGCCGTTCGCGCTTCTCGAGGCCGCGGATCCGGGCATCGACGTGCTGGTCGAGGCCACGAACACGATCTCGTTCGCCGCGCGCGTGTGCCTGGCGGCGATCGAGCGCGGCTGCCACATCGTCCTGATGAACGCGGAGGTCGATCTGGCCGTCGGGCCGCTGCTGGCGCACGAGGCCGCCAGGAAGGGCGTCGTCGTCACGAGCGACGCGGGCGATCAGCACGGCGTTCTGATGCGGATGATCGAGGAGATCGAGCTCTGGGCGTTCGAGATCGTGATGGCGGGCAACATCAAGGGCTTCCTCGACCGGCGGGCCACGGCGGCGGGCCTGATCGAAGAGGCGCGCGTTCGAAACCTGAACCCGATCCAGTGCTGCGCCTACACGGACGGCACGAAGCTGAACATCGAGATGGCCCTCGTGGCGAACGCGGCGGGCCTGCACGCTTCGACGCTGGGCATGTACGGCCCCCGCACGGCGCGGGTCGAGGACGTCCATCGCGTCTTCGACTTCGACGCGCTGTATGGCGATGGCGGTGGCGGCGGCGTCGTCGACTACATCCTGGGCGCGGAGCCGGGCGGCGGCGTGTTCGTCGTCGGGCGCTGCATGGATCCGCTGCAGCGCGGCTACCTGCAGTACTACAAGCTGGGTGACGGGCCATATTACCTCTTCTATCGCCCCTATCACCTCTGCCACCTCGAAACGACGCGGGCGATCGCGCTCGCGGCCCTCTACGGCCGGGCGGTCCTGCAGCACGGCCTCCCGCGTCGGACGGACGTCTACGCCTTCGCCAAGCGCGATCTGGCGGCGGGCGAGGCGATCCCACACGGCATAGGCGGCGACCAGGCGTATGGCCTCATCGCGGACGCGCCGGCGGCCGAGGCCGCCCGCTGGTTGCCGATCGTCCTGTTGGACACCGAGTCGGACGCGCTGCCGCGCCTCGTGCGCCCCGTGCCGTGCGATGCGCCGCTGACGCTGGACGATGTGGCCATGCCGGACTCCGAGCTGATGCGCCTCATGGCCAGGCAACGCGCGGTGCTGGGCGACGGTGCCGCCTAGCAGCCGTGCGCCGCACGTGGTGGTCCTGGGCGGCGGCGTGTGCGGGTTGTATGCCGCCCGGACGCTGCTCGACGCGGGGGCGCGGGTGACGGTGCTCGAGCGCTTCGACGTGCCGGGTGGGCTCGCGGCGGGGCGCGAGCACGAAGGGAACTACTACGACTTCGGCGTCCACCAATTGCACGCGACGGACCCGGCCATCTTCGCGGACATCCAAGCGCTCATGGGCGAGCGCCTCATCCCGGTCGCCAAGAAGGCGCTCATCCGCTACGGCCGCGGGTTCCGGCGTTACCCGCTCGAGTTCACCGACCTGATCACCGGCATCCCGCCCTGGACGCTGGCCCGCGCGCTGTTCGGGCTCCTGGCGCAGCAGGCGCGCAACCGCATTCGACCGACCGCGCCGACGGACGCGGAGGGCGCGCTGATCCAGCTGTACGGGCGGCCGTTGTACCACTTCTTCTTCCGTGACTTCACGCACCGCTATTGGGGCGTCCCCCCGAAAGAGCTGTCCGCCACGTTCGTCCGCACCAAGATGCCGCGGCTGTCCGCCGTGGACGTCGTCAAGAAGGCGCTCGGGCGCATCGGGATGAAGGACGATCGGGGCGCCGCCGTGGAGAGCGCCGTCAAAGACGAGACGCTCTGGTACTCGCCGACCGGCGCGCGCGAGATGCCGCTGGCGATGGCCGACGACATCCGGCGGCGGGGCGGCGACGTCCGCCTGTGCAGCGAGGTCGTCCGGCTCGACCCGTCCGCGGACGGGCGGCGCATCGCGGCCGTCCACTTCACGCAAGGCGGCGCGACGCACGCGCTGCGCTGCGACGGCGTGCTGTCCACGATCCCGCTGTCCGCGCTGTTGCGCGCGCTGGGCGAGGCGGCGCCGCCTCGCGTGCGTGCCGCCGCGGCGCAGCTGCGCCACAAGCCCGTCGCGGTCTACGGCCTGCTCGTGCGCCGACCGCGCGTGCTGGACGCGATGTACGTGTATTACCGCGAGCGGATCTTCCACCGTCTGGCGGAGCCGGCGAACTGCGGCATGACCGTGCAGCCGGCGGGACACACCGTCGTCCTGGCCGAGGTCACGTGCGACGTCGGCGACGACCGCTGGACCGGCGGCGAGGCGACGCGCCGGCGGATCGTGGACGATCTCGTGGCCGAAGGGCTCGTCGTCGCCGATGACATCGTGTCGATCCACATGTTCGCGGACGAGTACGCGTACCCGGTGTTCCGGCGCGGCTTCGAGGACCATCTGCGCGTCGTCCAGGACCACCTGGCCACGTGGCCCAACCTCCGCTCCACGGGCCGCCAGGGCGCCTTCTGCTTCCCGAACATGCACGGGGCGATGCGGATGGGCGCGGACGCGGCCGCTGCGCTGGCGGCCGATCTCGCCTCCGAGGCGGGCGACGCGAACCCGCTGCCCGCCGTGCTGGCCGAGCCGGCGGCGCTGTCGCACCCTTGACCGTGCGGCGGCACCCGCCAGCGCCGACGTCGCCATCGTCGTCGGCGTGGAAAGGACCGTGATCGATGTGCGGCATCTTCGGCTTCGCGGGCTTCGATGAACCCGGCGCCTTGGCGCGCATGGGGCTGCGCCTGCGCCACCGCGGGCCGGACGACGAGGGCTTTTACGAGCACGGCGACGTCCACCTCGGGATGCGCCGGCTGGCGATCATCGACGTCGCGGGCGGACGGCAGCCGGCGTTCAGCGAGGACGGCGCCGTCGCGGCGGTGTACAACGGCGAGATCTACAACTTCGAAGAGTTGATGGCGTCGTTGACGGACCGCGGCCATCGCTTTACGACGCGTTGCGACACCGAGGTCATCGTCCACGCCTGGGAGGACGAGGGCGTCGCCTGCGTGCATGGGTTCAAGGGCATGTTCGCGTTCGCCCTCCACGACCGGCGCGACGGCTCGTTGACGCTGGCGCGCGATCGGACCGGGATGAAGCCGCTCTACTACCATTGGGACGGCGCGCGGCTCGTGTTTGCCTCCGAGATCAAGGCGATTCTGGAGTGCGCCCACGTCCCCCGCCGCCCGAACCGGGCCGCCGTCGACGCCTACCTGGCGCTGCGCTACGTGCCCAACCCGGCCACGATGTTCGAGGGCATCTATTGTCTGCCGGCCGGCCACCACCTGCGGCTCGTCGACGGCCGCCTTGACGTCCGGCGCTGGTGGGACGTACCGCTCTCCGCCGGCCCCTACCTCTCACAAAGCGACGCGCTCGACGCCTTCGACGAGTGCTTCGAGCGCTCCGTGCGCCGCCACATGATCAGCGACGTGCCCATCGGCGCCTACCTCAGCGCCGGCATCGACTCCAGCGCGATCGTGGCGACGATGGGCCGCCTCGGCGCTCCGGCGCGCACGTTCGCGCTGGGCTTCGGGGCGCCGACGGACGAGACGGCTGACGCGCGTGCCCTGGCGGAGCGACTGGGCTGCGAGCACACCGAGGTGATCTGTCGTCCGGAGCACTTCGAGCTGCTGCCCAAGATGATCTGGCACCTCGAGCGCCCGATCGGCGACGCGCTGATCCTGGCGTACTACCTGCTCGCGCAGGAGACGAGCCGCCACGTCAAAGTCGTCCTGGCGGGCGAGGGCGCCGACGAGCTGTTCGCGGGCTACAGCTTCCACAAGGTGCTGCTGTGGACGGAGCGCTACCGCCGCCTCGTGCCGGGCGCCTTCAACCGCCGCGTCGTGGCCGAGGCGGTGCGCCGGGCGCCGGTCGACCTGCTGGACCGCTTCTTCACGTTTCCGGCGAACCTGGGGCGCGAGGGCCGGGCGCGCGTGGCGGACTTTCTGGCCGGCTACGACCAGCGCGGCCTGTACGGCAACTACACGTGGCTGCGGACGCTCTTCAGCCCGGCGGACCGGGACGCCCTATACAGCGACGCGTTTCGCGATGCGCCCAAGCTGGACACGTTGGCGGCGCACGAGGCCTACCAGGCCGGCCGCCCGCTGGCGGACCCGCGTTCCGCCCCGTTCCTGGACCGCCTGCTCGCGCTGCAGTTCGACGATTGGCTGCAGGACTTCGCGCTGCTGCGCCAGGACAAGAGCAGCATGGCCCACTCCCTCGAGCTGCGCCTTCCTTTCCTGGACGCGGACCTGGTCGATCTGTCGTTCCGGCTGCCGCGCACGGCCAAAGTGCGCGGCCTGCGGGACAAGGTGATCGAGCGCACCTGGGCCGAGCGCGTCCTGCCCCCGGAGAATACGCGCCGCAAGAAGAACCCGTTCTACCTGCCGGCCGAGTTCTTCTTCGATCAGCCGTCCGTCGCCCGGCTCATCGACGCGACCCTCAGCCCCGACGCCGTCCGCCGCCGCGGCTACTTCGACCCCCAGGCGGTCGCGGCGCTGCTCGGGCGGATGGCCGATGGCCGCGAGTTCCTCGTCGTCAAGCAGGTGATGGCGCTCGTGATCCTGGAGTTGTGGCACCAGATCTTCATCGACGGCCAAGCCCCTTGACGCCATCGCCCGCCCGCCGCGCCGGCCCGCTGTGGTGGGCGTCCCTGCTCGTGCTCCTGTGCGCCTACGCCGCGCTGGCGACTGGCTATCGCCTGGCGACGCCGATCGGCGAGGCGCCGGACGAGGCAGGGCACATCGCCTATGTGTCGTTCCTGCGCACGCACGGCCGCCCGCCGCGCCACGGCGAGGTCGGCGAACCGCTCAAGCAGCAGGTGAAGCATCCGCCGCTGTACTACGCGCTGGCCGCGCTGGCCGCGGGCGGCCTGCACGACGACGGCCTGCTGATCTTCCCGAACCCGCAGTTCTCGCCGTCCAACGCCCGCGCGAACGTGTACACGGCCAGCCGCCACACTCAGGCCGAACGGCCGCCCATGGCGGAACGCTACGCGTTCGTCGCGGCGATGCGGCGCCTCTCGACGCTCCTGGGCCTGATCACCGTGCTGGCGACCGTGCTGCTGGCGCGCACCGTACTGCCCGGCCAGGACGCGCTCGCGATCGCCGCCGGCGCCGTCGTCGCGTTCCTGCCGCAGTTCCTGTTCATGAGCGGCGTCGTGAACAACGACGCCCTCGCCACCGCCGCCGGCTCGTGCGCGCTCCTGGCCGCGGCCCGCGTCGCCGTCCGCCCGCCGCGGGACCGCGACCACGTGTGGCTCGGCATCGCGCTGGGCATCGGCCTTTTGGCCAAGCTCACCACGATCTCGATGGTCGCCGTCGCCGCCATCGCGATCGTGATGGCAGCCCGGCGCGCTCGGTCGTGGCGCGTGCTGGTGCGGGCCGGGACGCTGTGCGGCGGCACGCTGGTGGCGATCGCGGGCGCGTGGCTCGTCTGGAACACGCTGCACGGCGGCGACGTGCTCGGCTGGACGGGCTTCGAGTCGGCGGCCGTCGAAAGCCTGCGCCGCACGCCGCTCCTGCCCGACCTGCCCCGGTTCTTCCGGCTGCAGTTCGAGTCGTTCTTCGGCCGCTTCGGCTGGATGATCGTGCCGCTGCCCGGGTGGATGTACGCAGCGTACGGCGCGCTGTTGGCCGCGGCGACGGCCGGGCTCGCCGCTCTCGCCGCTCGCCACGGGCTGCGCCAGGCTGTCGCCCGCCGTGACCGTGCCGCGGACGACGGCGTTGCGGCCGACGATGCCGCGACTGACCGTGTCGCGACCGACAATGCCGCGACCGACGATGTCGCGGCCGACGATGTCGCGGCCGACGATGCCGTGCTCACCAGGCTGGCCGCCGACCGCGGCCCCTCCGGAATCCTCCTCCTCGTCGCCGCGTGCGCCCTGGTCTATGCCTCGGCGTTCCGCCTTGCGTTCGCCTTCGACCTCGTCGTGGCCCAGGGGCGGTACTTGTTTGCGGCGCTCGGCGCGTTCGGCGTGCTGATCGTGCTCGGCCTGACATGGTGGCTGCCGCGGCCGATCCGCGCGACCGGGCAGATGGCGCTGGCCGTCGGATCTTTCGCCCTCGGCCTCCACGCGCTCACGGCCGTCCTCCAGCCCGCGTTCGGCCCCGTGATGGGACGCGACGAGGCCGGCTACGCTTCCGTCGACCCGACCGCCGTCACCGCGGCGCGCGCCGAATGCCATGGCAACTGCCCGGACTTCGGCCCCGGCTTCGTGCGCCTCGTGATCGACCCGTGCGCCGATGTCGAGCGCATGGCCTCCGGCGCCGCCGCCGCCTGGCAGCTGCGCTGGCGGACGACCGGCCAGCAGCCGCAGGACGGGCTTGTCCAGTTCGCCCAGCTCGTCGACTTCGACGGCCGCGTGTTGGCCCAGATCGACCGGCTGCCGCTGGACGGCCGCTACCCGAGCAGCGCATGGCTGCCCGACAAGCGCTTCGTCGAGACGATCTCGTTCGACGTTCCGCCCGTCGACGCCCCGCGCCTCGCGTCGCTCGTCGTCGGCTGGTACGCGGACGGGCGGCCGACGGAGCGCGTGCCGGTGGCGGACGCCGCCGCAAACGCCCCGCCTTGCGCGGCCGAGCGGCATGGCGGCGTCGTGCCGTCGGGCGACGGGTACGCCTGGCCGGTCGTCCTGCTGCCGGCGCGCCCGATCGCCATCTCGAGCGAAGCCGCCGTGCGAGGCGATACTTTCGCGGCGGGATCGGGGCCGAGCGCACGGCTAACCGGCGTCCTCGCGCGACCGGGGGCCGTGGACGCGGCCCCGCCCTCGTCGTCGGCACCCGGCGACCGGCGCGCTCTGGCGCTCACGCTCTTCTGGACGCCGACATCGCTGACATCGCCGCAAGCCGCGGCGGACGAGTCGTCGCCCGCCCTCGCCGGAGCCCGCGACACCGTCTTCGTCCACCTCACCGCCCCAGACGGACGCCTCGCCGCCACGGCCGATGGTCCGCCGGCCGGCGGCCGCTTCCCGACCTCGTTGTGGCGTTCTGGCGACGTCGTGCCCGACGAGCACTCTCTCGATCTGGCCGACCTGCCGAGCGGCCGCTATCGCTTGTCGGTCGGTTGGTACGACGCCGCGACGGGCGTACGCCGGGCGGCGCGCGGTGCGGACGACGTGCTGTGGGCGGATGGCGAGGCGGTGGTGGGGACGGTGGTGGTCGAGGGGGAGCGGGTTCGGTTTGAGCGTTGAGGAGACGACGACGGCGGAGGGGACGGCCGGAAGGCCGCCTTCAGGCGCCGTCCCTCCGCGGCCCTCTTCCCACCCCTCTTCCCACCCCTCGAATCCTCGGTCCACGTGACCTGCACCCCGTCCCGATGCATGATCGCCGTCCACCGCCTCGCAAGGAGCCCCGTCCATGTCAACCGCCCCCTCCATGCCCGCCACGACGCGCGGCGCCTGGCCGCTGCTGAACGTCGTGGCCCTCGTCGCCTGCCTCGCCGCCAACGGCGCGGCGGTCGCGCTGCCGCTGTTCGGCCGCAATACGGCGGCGATCAGCGACAGCTTCGACGTCACGTTCAAGCCGGCGGGCTACGTGTTCAGCATCTGGAGCGTCATCTACATCGGCCTGATCGCGTTCGCCGTGTATCAGGCGCTGCCGGCTCAGCGCACGAGCGCGCGCCTGGCGGCGATCGACCGGCCGTTCGCCCTCAGCTGCATCGCCAACGGGCTGTGGCTGGTGCTCTGGCATGCCCTGTGGTTCTCGGCGACGATCATCGTCATGCTCGTGCTGCTGGGATCGCTCATCACGATCTACGTGCGTCTGGACGCCGGCCGGGACGGCGCGTCCCGGCTGGAGCGATGGTGCGTCGATGTCCCGTTCAGCGTGTACCTCGGCTGGATCACGGTGGCCACGATCGCCAACGCGACGATCGTCGTGTCCTGGGCCGGGTGGCGCGGCGGGCCGTTCGATGGTGCCGACTGGACGATCCTGCTGATGGCCGTCGGCGGCGCGATCGCGTCGCGGCTGGCCGCCACGCGGCGGGACGCGGCGTACGGACTCGTGCTGGCGTGGGCGTTCTGGGGCATCGCGGTCCAGCAGGGCGGTTCGGGGACGATCGCGCGGTGGGCGCAGGTGGCGGCGGTGTACGCCGCGGGGTTGGCCGTCCTGGCGATCGCGCGGTCCATGCGTTCGGGCGGGCCGCGGCCGACCTCCGTCACCGGGGCATCGTGATGTCGGCCGCGAATTCGGTGGCCACGCTCCCGCCGATCGCGATCATCGGCGCCGGCAACCTGGGCTGCGCGATCGCCGACGGGCTCGTCGCCGCGGGCGCGACGGCGCCGGAGGCCGTGGTGCTGACGCGGCGACACGCGCATCACCTGGACGCGTTCGCGGCGCGTGGCTTCGCCGTCACGGCTGACAATCGCGCGGCGGTCCGTCGCGCGCGGCTCGTCATCGTCGCCGTCGAGCCGCAGCAGCTCGACGGCGTGCTGGACGAGATCGCCCCCGATCTGGTGGCGGGCGAGCACACGTTGATCTCCGTCGTCACGGGCGCCCGGCTGGCGGCCGTCGCCGCTCGGCTGGGCGATGGCGTGGCGGTCGTGCGGGCGATGCCGAACACGGCGGTGGCCGTGCGCGAGGCGATGACGTGTCTCGCCACCCGGAAGGGCGACGAGGCGGCGATCTCGGACGCGCGCGCGATCTTCGACACCGTCGGGCGGACGCTGGTGATCGACGAGGAGAACATGACGGCCGCCACGGCCCTCGGCGCGTGCGGCATCGCCTTCTTCCTGCGCGCGATCCGCGCGGCCAGCCAGGGCGGCATCGAGATCGGCTTCGCGAGCGACGACGCGCTGGCGATCGCCGCCCAGACGGCGCGCGGCGCGGCGACGCTGCTGTTGGCGAACGGGCACCATCCGGAGTACGAGATCGACCGCGTGACGACGCCGCGCGGTTGCACGATCGCCGGGCTGAATCGGATGGAGCAGGCCGGCTTCAGCGCGGCGCTGATCACCGGGATTCGGGTGAGCGCGCAGCGGGCGGCGGGGCTGTACGTGGGAGAAGACGGGGGCTGAAGCGGGGAGGGGAGAAACGAGGCGGAGCCCGGCGGCGGGCGCCCATGCGAATGTTGCTATCTCCCTTCCCGAGCGCCTACCATCCGCCGCATGCGCATCGCCGCTCGCTTGCATCATCGCCGCGCTCGCCCCGTCCTGGTCCGCCATCGCCGCCGCGCGCTGGTCGGACTGGCCGGCGTTCTCGCGCTGGCCGCGGTTGTGGCGCTCCACTGGCTCACGGCGGACCTGCCTGCCCCCGGCGCGCTGATCACGCGCGCGGCCTCCGACGCCACGAAGATCTACGATCGACGCGGGCGGCTGCTCTTCGAGGTCCTCGACCCGCGCGCCGGGCGGCGCACACGCGTGGCGCTCGCGGACGTGGCGCCCGTGCTGCGCGAGGCCGTGATCGCCGTCGAGGACGCCGGGTTCTACCGCAATCCGGGCGTCGAGGCGCGCGGCATCGTCCGGGCCGCGTGGCAGATGCTGCGCGCGGGACGCGTCGTGTCCGGCGGCAGCACGATCACGCAGCAGCTGGCGCGGGCGGTGCTCCTCTCGGACGACGAGCGGGGACGGCGCTCCTTGCTGCGCAAGCTGCGCGAGTCCGTGCTGGCGGTGCGGATCACGGCCGCCTACGACAAGGACACCATCCTCGAGCTGTACCTGAACGAGGTCTACTTCGGGCAGCTGGCCTACGGCGTCGAAGCCGCGTCGGAGACGTATTTCGGTGTCCACGCCCGTGATCTGGACCTGGCGCAAGCGGCGCTGCTGGCCGGGCTCATCCAGTCGCCGGCCGCGTACAACCCGCTCGTCGACTGGAACGCGGCGAAGGCGCGCCAGGACGTCGTCCTGGGCCGGTTGGTGGCGGAGGGAAAGGCGACCCGTGCCGACGCGGATCTGGCACGCTCCGAGCGCCTCTCGCTGTCCGCCGGCGACGCTTCGCTGGCCGCCCCGCACTTCACGAGCTACGTTCGGGCGTTGTTGGAGCAGCGCTACGGCGCCGACGCCGTCGCGCGCGGCGGCCTGCAAGTGGTCACGACGCTGGACCTGGACGTGCAGCACGCCGCCGAGACCGCGGTGCGCGACCAGATGGCCGATCTGAACACGCGCCGTGCCGGCCGCCCGGACTACGACGCCCACGACGCCGCGCTCGTCGCCGTCGACCCCGCCTCCGGCGACATCGTGGCGATGGTCGGCAGCGCGGACTACTTCGACGCCGCGATCGACGGCGCCGTCAACGTCGCGTTGGCCCATCGCCAGCCCGGCTCGGCGATCAAGCCGATCACATACGCCACGGCGTTCGATACGGAGCGATGGGGATTCCAGCCGGTCCAGGGCGGCGACGACCCGGCCCATCCACGCCTGCCGTTCACACCCGCGACGGTGCTGTCCGACGTGCCGACGACGTTCCGATCGCGCGAGGGCGAGCCCTACCGGCCGCAGAACTACGACCGCACATGGCACGGGCCGATCAGCCTGCGCCGGGCGCTGGCCACGTCGTCCAACCTGGTGGCCGTCAAGGTCCTGGACGCCGTCGGCGTCGATGCGATGATCGACACCGCCCAGGCGCTCGGGATCACGACGTTTGTCGATCGCGAGCGGTACGGTCTGGCGCTCACGCTCGGCGGCGGCGAGGTCACGTTGCTCGACCTCACGGCGGCCTACGCCGGCCTGGCGGCCCGCGGCCGACGCGTCACGCCGCGCGCGATCCTGGCCGTGCTGGACGGACCGACGTTCGCCGCCCACCCCGACAACGCGGACTGGCCGGGCGTCCGCGACGCGCCCGCTGGGCCGCAGGCGGTGCCGGAGCCGGTGGCCGCCCTGATCACCGACATCCTGTCCGACGACCTCGCCCGCCTGCCCGCGTTCGGCGAACACAGCGTGCTCGAGCTGGACCGCCCGGCCGCCGCCAAGACGGGCACGACCACGGACTTCCGCGACAACTGGACCGTCGGCTATACGCCCGACCTGGCCGCGGGCGTCTGGGTCGGCAACGCGGACAACACGCCGATGGAGCACACGTCGGGCATCACCGGCGCCGGTCCGATCTGGCACGCCTTCATGACCGCCGCGCTCCGCGGCCACCCGGCACGCGCCTTCCCCGGCTCGCCGGACGTCGTGTCCGTGACCGTCTGTGAGTCGACCGGCCTGCGCCCGACCACCGATTGCCAGCGCCCACGGACGGAACGCGTCATCCGCGGCACCGAGCCGACCGCCGACGACTGGAGCTATCGCGCGATGGACATCGACGCCGTCACGGGCGCGCGCTGGTCGGCGGACTGTTCGGGCCATCGGGTGGCGCGTGTCTTCCGCCTGTTGCCGCCGGATGCGCAGGCGTGGGGACGAGAGCAAGGCATCCTCGGACCGCCAGAGCGCACATGCGGCGGCCGTGGCGTCGTCGACGTCGTGGCCCGCGGATCGAGCGCTGGCGCAGGGCGTGCCGGGCTCGGAGTCGCCGATCCCGCTGTCG
>JBDTSC010000042.1:0-15074 GCA_039931375.1 Ardenticatenales bacterium | reverse complement strand
GGGGTCGGTGGTGCGCCGGTGGGGGGATTATAGTGGTGGTTGAAGAGAAGGGGCATAGAGGACCACCCCAACTGGCAAAAACCCCCTCACCGGCCTATCGTCACCCCACTGCCCAGTTTGCGCCCGCCCACCGACGCGGCGCCGCCACCGAGGTTCACGACCGTTGCACGAGCCCCTACCCTCCGACCCTGCCCCCGACGCGGCGGCTGACGCCGCCGCCGAACGCCCCCGCGGGATCACGATCGACGATCTCTCCCCGCGCCTGCGCGCCGCCACAGTCCGCACCGGCTGGCCTGCGCTGACCCCCGTCCAGTCCGAGGCGATCCCGCTGTTGCTCGAAGGCCGAAACGCGATGGTCCAGGCCCGCACCGGCAGCGGCAAGACCGGCGCGTTCCTGTTGCCGATGCTCGAGCGCCTCGACCCGTCCGAGGATGGCTGCCAGGCGCTGATCCTGGTCCCGACGCGCGAGCTGGCGCGCCAAGTGTGGCAGCAGGCGGAGGTGATCTTCGCCGACACGCCGCTGCGCACGGTGGCCGTCTACGGCGGCGTCGGCTACGGTCCGCAGACGGACGCGCTGCGCGGCGGAGCGCACATCGTCGTCGGGACGCCCGGGCGCGTGCTGGACCACCTGCTCAAGCGCAACTTCAGCCTGGACGACCTGCGGATGCTGATCTTCGACGAGGCGGACCGGATGCTGTCGATGGGCTTCTACCCGGACATGCGCCAGGTGCAGCGCTACCTGCCCAAGCGCCCGGTCCACGGCTGCATGTTCTCGGCCACGTTCCCGGCGGCCGTCCTGCGCACCGCCGAGCAGTTCATCAAGGACCCCGAGTTCCTCAGCCTCAGCCAGGATCACGTCCACGTCACGGACATCGAGCACGTCTACTACAACATCCCGGGCACGGACAAGGATCGCAGCCTGGTGCGGATCATCGAGATCGAGAACCCGGCCTCGGCGCTGATCTTCTGCAATACCAAGAGCAAGGTGCACTACGTGTCCGTCGTGCTCCGGCGCTTCGGCTACGACGCCGACGAGCTGTCGGCCGACCTGTCGCAGGCCGACCGCGAGCGCGTGCTGGAGCGGGTCACCGCCGGCAAGCTGCGTTTCCTGGTGGCCACCGACGTCGCCGGCCGCGGGATCGACATCCCCGACCTGTCGCACGTGATCCAGTACGAACCGCCCGAGGATCCCGAGAGCTACGTTCATCGCGCCGGACGGACCGGCCGCGCCGGCGCCGGCGGCGTCGCCATCAACCTGGTCTACGCGATGGAGAGCCTCGCCCTGGCCCGCATCGCCGCACGTTGGGAGATCGACATGGAAGAACGCCCGCTGCCCTCCGACGCGGATGTCGAGGCCGTCGTCACCGAGCGTCTGACCGCGCTCCTCGAGGCCCGCCTGCGCGAGCGCGACAAGCTCCAGACCGAGCGCAGCCGCCGCTTCATCGCCCTCGGCCGCAGCCTGGCCGAGAGCGAGGACGAGCTGCCGATCATCGCGATGCTCCTGGACGACATGTACCAGCAGCTCATGCACGCGCCAGCCGACGGGCCGGTAGGTCCGAAGAATTCGTCGGGCGCGGAGCGTCGATCGCCGCCGTCTCGCGAGCCGCGCGAGAGCCGCGACGACCGCGGGGGCCGCGAACCACGGCCGCCGCACGGGCGGTCGGGGCGCGCGGATCGGCCGGAACGCGAGGGAGACCGTCCCGATCCGCGTGGCCTGGGCGGCGATCGTGATCCGCGTGGTCATGACAGCGGCCCCCCGTCGAACGACGTCGTCCCGCCGGCACCCACCGAGGAAGCGCCGCGCAGGCCCGCGTCGTCGTACTACCGCACGGCGCCGGGCGGGCCGGTAGGCGGCTGGCAAGCGGACCGCAACGGGTCGGATGGCCCGACCAGCCCGCGCGCGGAGCCGGAAGAAGCGACCCCCGACCGCGAGGGGCAAGGAGGCGAGGCGCAGGGCCGTGAGGTGCGAGGCCCCGAGCCTCGGCGGCGGCGGCGGCGGGGCGGAGGTCGAGGCGAAGGGGGCGGTGTGGGCGGCGGCATCATCGGCGCCGGGGGCGGCGGCGCGTCCTAGCGCGGTCGCTTGTCCGAGAAACGTCGGAGCGCAGGATGGCTGACCGACCGGCAAGCTACGGCCCACAATGCGCCCATGGTTCGAACGCATGCCGCGCGAGTGCTGCTGCTGGCCCTCCTGCCCGTGGCGGTCGGTGCACCCCTCCTCGCGGCGGCCGGCCAGATCGAGGCGCTGCCGCATGACCACGTCGTGCTCGGGGGCCCGGCCGCCGAGCAGCACGCGGCCATGGCCTCGCACACCCTCCACCCCGCGTCGAGTCATCGCGACGTGATGGACGAGCGAGCCGTCGACCACATCGCAGCACACGACGCCGCGCCGCATGTCGGCGCCCGCGACGGCGCCGCGGACAATGAGGCTTTGGTTCACCGAGCCTATCGATGTCCATGCGTCGGGCGTCGAAGTCCGCGGCGCCGATGGTCTGCCGCAATCCTACGTCACAAGCCGTCGTGCGCCCGACGATTCCGAGCGCCTGGATGTGTCGCTGCCTGAGTTGGCCGACGGCACGTCGTTGTAGCGTGGCATGCGTTGTCGGAATTGGACGGCCACATGACACAGGGCTTCTACGGCCTTCGAATCGGCGCGGCGTCGTCGCCCGCGGTGCTGCCGGCCGCGGCCGCGCACCTGCCACCCATCGTGACGTCGCAGGCCGGCGCGCTGACGTCGCCACCGGCCGACCTGCGGGTCCACATGGCGGCCGGGCACACCGACGCGCAGCTCTTTTACTGGATCACGAACGGCATCGAGGCAACCGGCATGCCGGCCTTCGGCGGCCCGTTGACGACGTCGGAGCGGTGGCAGGTCATCGACTTCATCCGGACGTTCGCAGAGCCGTAGCGGTTGGTTGGACCGCTTGGCGTCGTAGCGCCGCGTGCCGCGGATCCGATCACGAGCTCGGCGCGCATGGCAGCGTGGGGCCGATCGAATGTGGTTTGACTACGTCGCCAACAAAGTATACGCTAACCCCTCAGGTTAGGACAGGCAAACACGGACTCCGAGAGGGCCACCAGTACATGTTGCCAGCGTTCGTCATCGGCTTGCGGGAAGGTGTGGAAGCGGCCCTCATCGTGGGCATGATCGCGGCCTTCCTGCGGCGCCACGAGCGGGCCGACGCGCTGCGGTGGGTCGTGATCGGCGTCGTGCTCGCCGGTTCGCTCTGCCTCGCGGCCGGCGTCGCCCTGCACGCACTGGAGCGCAGCCTGCCGCCGCAGCAGCAGGAGGGCTTCGAGACGGTGCTCGGCTTGCTCGCGGTGGTCGCCGTGACGTACATGGTGCTCTGGATGCGACGCCACGCGCGCACGCTGAAGGCGTCGATCGAAGTGAGCGCCGGGCTGGCGCTGGCGCAGGGCTCGGCCCTCGCGCTCGTGCTGATGGCGTTCCTGGCCGTCCTGCGCGAAGGCCTCGAGACGGCCATCTTCCTCGTGGCGGCCTTTCAAAACAGCGCGAACCCGAGGCTCACGGGCACGGGAGCGCTCTTGGGCCTTGTCGTCGCCGTCGGCTTCGGGTACGCAATCTTCGCCGGCGGGGTGCGCATCGACCTCGCCCGGTTCTTCCGCGTGACGGGTGTCGTGCTCGTTCTCGTCGCGGCGGGGCTCGTTGCGTCCGCGATCCACACTGCCCACGAGGCGGGTTGGGTCAGCGTCCTCCAGCGACCGGCGGCGGACCTGCGGTGGCTGGTGCGGCCCGGCTCGGTGTCGTCGGCGCTGATCACGGGCATGTTCGGCATCCAACCTCGGCCGACGCAAGCCGAAGCGCTCGGCTGGCTGGTGTTCGTCGTCCCCGTCCTGCCGTTCGTGCTGTGGCCAGGGCGCCGCGCCCATCGGCCGTCCAACGCGACGCGCAACGGTCCGACGCCGGCGCCGCCGGTGGCGATTCCGTGATCCCGTCGTCGAACACCACCCTCCCGGAGGACCCGATGCCTCTTCCGATCGGCCTTGCGACGTCCATGCTGCTGGGCGTCATCCTCGCCGCCGGCTGCCGCACGGAAGGCTCCGGCGTCCCCGGCGCACCCAGCGCACCCGGCGCCGACGGCCCGCAACGCATCGCGATCACGATCACGGACGACGGCTGCCACCCGGCGCATGTCGACGCGCGCACCGGTCCGGCGACGTTCGTCGTCACGAACAAGGGCTCGACGCTGGTCAGCGAGATGGAGGTGCTGGCGGGCGATCGCATACTGGGCGAGGTCGAAAACCTGGTCGACGGGATGTCGGGCGGCTTCACGCTGAACCTCGAGGCCGGCACGTACGCGCTGTACTGCCCGGGCGGCCGCCGGGACGTCAAGGGGACGCTGACCGTCGCCGGCCCTTCGCCGGTCGTTGCGGCCGGCGCCGAGGACCCCGATCTGGCCGCCGCGGTCACCACATATCGCGACTACGTGACGCGCCAGACCGCGCTGCTCGTGACGGCGTGCGAGGCGCTGCGCGATGCCGTGGCCGCGGGCGACGTCGACTCCGCCCGGCAACGCTACGTCGAAGCGCGGCCGTTCTACGAGCGCGTCGAGCCGGTGGCGGAGTCGTTCGGCGACCTCGATCCGGCCATCGATGCCCGCGCCGACGACGCGCCGATCGAGCAGCTGACCGGCTTTCATCGCCTCGAATTCGGGCTCTGGGAGCAGGGCACGACGGATGGGCTCAAACCCACGGCGGACAAGCTGGTGGTCGACGTCACCCGGCTCCGCGACGAGATCCCGACGCTGCCGCTGGACGCCCTGACGATGGTGAACGGCGCCAACGAGCTCCTCGGCGAGATCGTGGCGTCGAAGGTCACGGGCGAAGAGGAGCGGTACAGCCACATCGATCTCGTCGACTTCGAAGCGAACGTCGAAGGCTCGCGCACCGCCTTCAACGCGGTGCGCGCGGCGCTCGCCCGCCGCGATCCGACGCTGGCGGAGACGGTGGACGCGCGCTACGCCGACGCGGCGGCGGCGCTGGAAGGCCATCGGCGGGCCGGGGCGTTCGTCCTCTTCGGCGAGCTGTCGACCGACGACACGCGCGCGCTCGGCCGGGCCATCGACGCCCTAGGCGAGCCGTTGTCGCTGGTCGCCGCCGCCTTGACCAGGCCGCCGCAACATGACTAGCGCCCAGGAAGGTCCCGTTCCCTCCCACGGTCTGACCCGGCGCCGACTCATGGTGGCCGGCGGGCTTGGCCTTGCCGCCGGGGCGGGCGCCGTGGCCGCACGGGACGTCGGTGCGCCGCACGACAGGGCCGGTTCGACGGGCGTCGTTGTGCCCTACTACGGCCCGCACCAGGCCGGGATCGCGACCGCCACGCAGAACTGCCTGCACTTCGCCGCGTTGGACCTCACGACCAAGCGACGCGAGGACGTGGCCGAGCTGCTGCGCCGCTGGACGGACGCCGCGGCCCGCATGTGCGGCGGCGAGGCGGCCGCGACCGTCGATGACAACCCGCTGGCGCCACCCGTGGACACCGGTGAGGCGCACGAGCTCGGGCCCGCCCGCCTCACCGTGACGTTCGGCTTCGGCGTGGGGATGTTCACGAGCGGCGGCCAGGACCGATACGGCCTCGCCGCGCGCCGGCCGGCGGCTCTGGCGGATCTGCCGCCGTTCCGCGGCGACCATCTGGAGCCGGGGCGAAGCGACGGCGACCTCGCCATCCAGGCGTGCGCCGACGATCCACAGGTCGCGTTTCACGCCGTGCGCAACCTCATTCGCATCGCGCGCGGCACCGCGGTGCTGCGCTGGTCGCAGCTCGGGTTCAGCCGCACCGCGACGAACAGCCAGGCGCAGGCGACGCCGCGCAACCTCATGGGCTTCAAGGACGGCACGAACAACATCCGCGCCGAGGACGCGGCCGCCATGAGCGAGCACGTCTGGGTCGGGGACGAGGGCCCGCTGTGGATGCGAGGCGGCAGCTACGTCGTGACCCGCCGCATCCGGATGCACATCGAGCACTGGGACCGATCTTCCCTGGGCGATCAGGAGGCGACGATCGGCCGGATCAAGTCCTCGGGCGCGGCGTTCGGCCGGACGCGGGAGTCCGATCCCGTCGACCTCGGGGCGAAGGACGCGGGCGGGGCGTTGCTCGTCCCGCTCGATGCCCACGTCCGACTGGCCGCGCCCATCTCGAACGACGGCGTGCGCATCCTCCGGCGCGGCTACTCGTTCACCGATGGCGTCGACCCGGTGACCGGCGGGCTGGACGCCGGCCTGTTCTTCATCGGATTCCAGAGGGACCCACGGAAGCAGTTCGTCCCCATTCAACAGCGGCTCGCGGCCGACGATGCGCTCAACGAGTACATCCGGCCAACCAGCAGCGCCGTCTTCGCGTGCCCAGCCGGGACCGTGGAAGGCCGGGCAGTGGGCGCCGGGCTGTTCGAGGGCTAGGCGGGCGGGCTCACGACCGAGCGGGAGCCGTCGACCCCATCGTCACTCGCACCGTGTGCACCGCGCCGTCATCGACGAGCGCGATCTTCGAGGCTCCCTGCGCCGCCGCCGGCAGCGTCGCGCCGTCGACCTCGATGGACACGATCCCGCGCGAGACGCCGTCGGGGTTCGTGACGGTCAGCTCGTAGCGCGATGCGCCGTGGCGCAAGGCGATCTCGAAGCCGGGCCAGTCGCGCGGAATGCACGGATCGAGCTCGATGAACGCACCTCGGACGCGGAATCCGAGCAGCCATTCGACGCCGGCCCGGTACATCCAGCCGGCGGACCCCGTGTACCACGTCCACCCGCCACGCCCCATGTGCGCCGCTTCGGCGTAGACGTCGGCGGCCACGGCGTACGGCTCGACCTTGTAGCGAGCGACACCGGTGGGACTGCCGGTATGGTGGATCGGGTTCAGGATCTCGAAGAAATCGTGCGCCGTATCGCCGTCCCCGAGCGCGGCGAAGGCGATCACCGACCAGAGCGCCGCGTGCGTGTACTGACCGCCGTTCTCGCGGATGCCGGGCGGGTACGCCTTGATGTAGCCGGGATCCTTGGCGCTGCCCTCATCGAAGGGCGGCGTGAACAAGAGCATGAGCGCCGGGTCGGTCGTGACCAGCTGCGCCTTCACCTCGGCCATCGCCTGTGCGGCCCGCCGCGGTTCGGCGGCGCCCGAGATCACGGCCCACGACTGGGCGATCGAGTCGATCCGGCACTCGGCGTCGCCGGCCGCACCGAGCGGCGTGCCGTCGTCGAAGAAAGCCCGTCGATACCACCGCCCGTCCCAGCCGTGCCGCTCGAGCGCGGCGGCCAGCGCGGACGCGTGCGCGCGCCACGCCGCGGCGCGCGCGCCCTCACCGCGCGCTTCGGCCAGCGGCGCGAAGCGGCTGAGCGTCGCGTGCAGGAACCAGCCGAGCCAGACGCTCTCCCCGCGGCCCTCCGGTCCGATCGCGTTCATGCCGTCGTTCCAGTCGCCCGTCCCGATCAGCGGCAGGCCGTGTTCGCCGACCGCCAAGCCCCGGTCCAGGGCGCGGGCGCAGTGCTCGAAGAGCGGGGCCCGCTGGGCGGACTCGGTGGGCTGGAAGTACGACTCGAGCTGGCCGGCGGCCAGCGTCGGGCCGTCCAGGAACGGCACGTCCTCGTCGAGGATGGCCGCGTCGCCGGACACCGCCACGTAATGATCGAGGACGAACGGCAGCCAGATGGCGTCGTCGGCGATCCGCGTTCGAACGCCGCGGCCCGACGGCACGTGCCACCAGTGCTGCACGTCGCCCTCGACGAACTGGCGGGCCGCGGCACGCAGCAGGTGCGCCCGGGCGACCGACGGATCGGCCAGCGCGAGGGCCGCGACGTCCTGCAGCTGGTCCCGGAACCCAAAGGCGCCGCCGGCCTGGTAGAGCGCCGATCGCGCCCAGACCCGGCAGGCCAGCGTTTGGTAGAGCAGCCAGCGGTTCAGGAGGATGTCCATGGACCGGTCGGGCGTTCGCACCTGGAGGGCGCCCAGGATGTCGTCCCAGCGGTCCGTGACGGCCAGCAAGACCGCGTCCAGATCCACCGCGCGGTAGCGGGCGATCACGTCGGCGGCCGCTTCCTGACGGGGCGCCTCGCCCAGCAGAAAGACGACCTCCGCGCGCTCGCCCGGACCGAGCTCGATGGAAGTCTGCAGCGCGCCGCACGGGTCGAGCGCGGCGCCGACCCGGCCGGACAACGGCCCGCCGCGCTCAAGGGCGGCCGGCCGGTCGAGAACGCCGTTGCGGCCGATGAACTCCGTCCGGTCGCCTGTCCACGAGGTCTGGGCGCCGCCGAGGTCGGCGAAGGCCACGCGGCCGCCGAAGTCCAGGTTCCACGCGTTGCGGGCCACCATCGCGCCTGTGGCCGGATCGATGGCGGTGACGATGAACGGCGCCGCGCCGCTGCGCGCCACGCCCAGCACCCACTCAACGTACGCCGTCACGGACAAGGTGCGCGGACGCCCGGACGTGTTGGTGAGCGTGAGACGGCTCACCTTGATCGCGTCGTCGACCGGCACGAACTGCACCAGGGAGAGCGCGATGCCGTGCGAGGCATGCTCGAATCGGCTGTAGCCCTGGCCATGGCGGGCGATGTAGGTCGCGTCCGGCAGCCGGACGGGCAGCGCGGTGGGCGACCACACGTCGCCCGTCGCCTGGTCCCGCACGTAGATCGCCTCGCCGGACGGGTCGCTGACGGGGTCGTTCGACCACGGCGTCAGCTTGTTCTCTCGACTGTTGGTGGACCAGGTGTACCCGGCGCCCGCCTCGGACGCCAGGAAGCCGAAGCGCGGGTTGGCGATCACGTTGATCCACGGCGCGGGCGTCTGCGCGCCTGCCTCGAGGATCGTGACGTACTCCCGGCCGTCCGCGGCGAAGCCGCCGAGGCCGTTGAAGCGCTCGAGGTCGGGGCGCGGCAACGCCGCGACGGCCGGCGTGGGCGGCCCCGGCCGTCGCGGCGGCGCGGGTGGGGCCAGCTCGGGGCCATGCGAGCGCTCGATCTGTTCGGCCAGCGTGCCGCGCCGGCTGGAGAGCACGGCGCGGGCGACGGACAGCAGGACGTCCCGCTGGGCCGCGAGCATCAGATCGGCGCGCAGGATGAACACGCTCCCGTGCGCCGCGTGCGCCGCGTGCGCCTCGGCGGGCCCGCTGGACTGGCTCGTGCGAACCATCGTCTCGAGCAGCTGCTGCAGGTCCTGGACGTACGACGGCGCTCGCACGTTGAGGATGACCAGATCGACGGCCAGCTGCTTCAGCCGCCAGTACTCGTGCGCGCGCAGCAGCTGGCGGACGACGCCGACGTCCTCGGGCTCGTCGACTTGGACGACAACGATCGGCAGATCGCCCGAGATCCCGTGCGCCCAGAGCGCCGGCGGCCCGCCGGCCTGGCGCATCAGCACGTCGGGCGATGCCCGGAGGCTGCGCTCGGCGTACACGATGCGCCGGGCGAGACCCTGGAAGAGGTGGGCCTCGTCGGGCCGGATCCCGACGTGGTGCATCTGCACCTGGGCTTGCGTCCACGCCAACGTCGCGGCGCGCTCGAACGTCGCCGGATCGTGATACTTCTCCGCGAGGTCGAGGGCCGCCGCGCGCGACGGCGCGACGAGCGTCGTGAAGACGACCCGCACGGCGACGCCGGGCCGGAGTCGGACCCGCACGCGAAGGCTGACGATCGGGTCCAGCACCGCGCCGACGGTGTTCGTGAGGCCCTGCCCGGCGGCCAGCGCCAGCGGCGCGGAACGGCTTCGGCCGCGGCCGAGGAAGCGCGCGCGGTCGGTCTCCCACTCCAGGCCGCCGACCCGCTTGCCGTCCACGGCCGCCACATGGGCCAGCCACAGCCCCGGCTCACCCGGCGCCCGCGGCCGCCGCGTCGCGAGCAGCGCATCGATCTCGGGGACGGCTTCGGTTTCGACGAAGAGGTTGGAGAACGCCGGGTGGGCGTCGTCGGCGGACGGCTGGGTCAGCACGACCTCGGCGTAGGTCGTCAGCTCGATCACGCGTGACTGCGGACCGAAGTTCGTGAGCGTCACGCGCCGAAGCTCGGCGTCATCCTCGGGCGACACGATGACGTCGAGGGTGGTCGCGATCGCGCCGTCCCGACGGACGATCTTGGCGCGGTCCTCGGCGAACACGACCTCGTAGTTGTCCGGCTCGGCGCCGCTGGGCTGGCAGCCGGCCGACCAGGTCCGGCCGCTGCGCACATCGCGAAGGTAACAGTACGTCCCGTCCGCGTCGCGCGTGCCGTCCTCGCGCCAGCGCGTCACGGCGATGCCCTTCCAGCGGCTATAGCCAGAGCCGGCGGTGGTGAGCATGACGGCATACGCGCCGTTTGAGAGCAGGTGCGTGCGGACGGGTCCGTGCGGCGCCTTGAAGCGTCGCACGGCGGGCGCAACGAACGCCCGCACGTCGGTCACCGCCGCCACCTCCTCGGCGCGCGGACGCGCCACCGCGACGGCGCGCGGCGTCCGCTCCTGCAGCAGGAGTTCGGTCGCCTGAACGATGGGCTCCGCGTGGAACCGCGTGCGCATCACGCCGTCGAGCAGGACGTTGGCGATGGCCACAAGCAGCATGCCCTGGTGGTGCGCCATGTAGGTGCGCACGACCGCGACCCGCGTCCCTTCCGGCAGGCGCGCCGCGGTGAAGTCGAGGGCGTCGTAGTAGCCGTACGCACCGCTCGCGCCCCCCTCGGAGAGCCGCCGGAAGTTCTGCGCGGCCGCCGCCGGGTCGACCATCGCGGCCAGCCCGGTGGCGTAGGGGGCCACGACCACGTCCTCGTTCAGGCCGCGGCGGAGCCCGAGACCGGGCACCCCGAAGTTGGAGTACTGGTAGGTCTGCTCGAGATCGCGGGCGTTGTATGCCGACTCCGACACGCCCCACGGCACGCCGCGCTCGGCGCCGTACGTGATCTGGCGCCGCACGACAAGGCGGCTGCTCTGCTCGAGCAGGCTGCCGGCCGGCGCGTGCATGACGAGGTCGGGCATGAGGTACTCGAACATCGAGCCCGACCACGACACGAGCACCGAGTCGTGCGCCACGGGCGTCAGCGCCCGGCCCAGGCGGAACCAGTGCCCGACCGGCACGTCGCCCTTGGCGATCGCGACGAAGCTGGCGAGGCGCGCTTCGGACGCCAGCAGGTCGTAGCGACCGGCATCCAGGCAGGCGTCGTCCACGCGGTAGCCGATCGCCAAGAGCTGGCGGACGGGGTCGAACAGGAAGCCGAACGCCATCTCCTCCACCATCGCGTGCGCGCTCGATGCCAGAGCCGTCAGGCGCAGGCCCACCGACTCGGCACCCGGCGGCGCCGCGTCGAGATCCCGGCGCTGGCTCTCGATCGTCGCTTCGAGCGCCGCCGCCCACGCCTCCACCTCAGCCGCCGCGTCCGCGCCGATGGCCGCCGCGACGCTACCGGCCAGCGCGACGACGTCGGTGGCCTGGCTCGCGAGCTCCGCGAGCCGGCCGGCCCACTCGGCCGGCGCCCCGACCGGGCGTGCGGCGGCCGTGATGACGCCGCCGAGCGCAGCGGCCAGCGAGCGTGCGTGCGCCGCGCCGCCGCGCCGCTTACTCGCCGGGACGGCGCGAAGGGCCGCGCGCGCCAGCCGCGCCGCGTCGGCGATCCCGCGCAGCACGGTGCGCGGGGTGGGCCGCTGATCGATCATCGCCAAACAAGCGTGCTCGAGCGCGATGAGGTGGCCCGCCAGGTTGCCGCTGTCGACCGATGACACGTAGCGGGGCTGCAGCGATCGGCCATCGACGGTGTCGTACCAGTTGAGGAAGTGGCCGCGAAAGCGCTCGAGGCCGTGCATCGACGCCATCGTGGCCTCGAGCCGGTCCACGGCGTCCCGCGTCCCGATCCATCCCAGGTCGTGCGCCGACACGCAGGCCAGCAGGTACAGCCCGAGGTTGGTGGGCGATGTCCGGTGCGCGACGACCGGCTTCGGATCCTCTTGGAAGTTGTCCGGCGGCAGGGCGCCCACGCCGGGGCCGACGAAGGTGGCAAAAAAGCGCCACGTCCGGCGGGCGACCAGCCGCAGCGCCCGCGCGTCCGCCACCGACAGGGGAACGGCGCGCCCGGCGGCCGACGGCACGCTGATCGCGCGGGCCACCACGGGCGACACGACCCACGCGAGCAGGAAGGGCAACGCGATCGGCCAGGAGGTCGGCCGCACCCACGCGACGGCAGCCGCGGCGCTGAGCGCCAGCGCGACGCCTCCAGCCATCCGCTCCAGAAAGCTGCGCGCGGACAGACGGAGGCTCGCCGACGTCTGCGCCGCCGTCACCCACTCCAGCAGGTGGCGATGCGTCACGTACACGCGCACGAGGGACCGGACGATCGCGTCGGCCATCAACCATGATTGGTAGCCCAACATCGTGATCGTGAGGGCGATCTGCTCGACGGCCAGCACGAGATCCCGGCCCACGCCGCGGACGTGGCTGCGCTTCGAAAACCCCCGCCCCCGCGGGACGAGGCCGATGAGCACCGGCACCAGAGGGGCCATGCCGATCATCCCGACGACGAACAGCGTCCACGCGATCGGCACCGCGGCCGGCAGCGTCCAACCGAGTACGAGGGTCAGGAACGCGGCGGGGGCGGACAGCGTGCGCCGCAGGTTGTCCACCATCTTCCATCGCCCGATCACGGGGAGTTTGTCGCCGAGGATCCACGGCAGCAGCTGCCAGTCACCGCGCGCCCAGCGATGCTGCCGCGCCGCGGCGACGCAGTAGTGGGACGGCGCGCTCTCGAAGAGCTCGATGTCCGTCACGAGGCCGGCGCGCGCATACAGGCCTTCCACCAGATCGTGGCTCAACAGCGAGTTCTCCGGCACGCGGCCGGCCATGGCCGCTTCGAACGCGTCGACGTCGTAGATGCCCTTGCCGGTGTACGATCCCTCACCGAAGAGGTCCTGGTACACGTCCGACACGGCCGCCGCGTAGGGGTCGATGCCGGCCGGCCCCGACGACAGGCGCTGAAAGATCGATCCCTCGGGCCCTGGCAGCGGCGGCGTCACCCGCGGCTGCAGCACGGCATGCCCCTCGACGACGCGTTGGACGCCGGGGTCGAGCCGCGGCCGGTTGAGCGGGTGAGCCATCGTGCCGACAAGCCGCTTGACCGAGCCGCGCGGCAGCCGCGTGTCGGAGTCAAGCGTGATCACGTACCGCACCTCCGCGGGCGCGGTGGACGCATGCCCTTCGGTCGGCAGGAACGTCGTGTCGCTTGCACCACGCAGCAGGCGGTTCAGCTCGTGGAGTTTGCCGCGCTTGCGCTCCCACCCCATCCAGACGCCCTCGCTCGCGTTCCAGCGGCGCCCGCGGTGAAGAAACAGGAATCGGTCGCCCCCGTCGTCGAGCGCGCCGTGGCGTTTGTTCAGTCGTTCGATGCCCTCGCGCGCCGTCGCAAGAAGCGCCTCGTCGCCGGCATTCCGCTCGGCCGCCGCGTCCATCCAGTCGGACAGGAGCGCGAACCGGATGTCACCGTCCGCATTGCCGAGGTAGTGCACTTCGAGGCGCTCGATCAGCTCCTCGATGTCCGTCGCGCTCGTCAACAACGTCGGCACGGCCACCAGCGTACGAAGCGCGGGCGGCACGCCGTCCGGTAATTCGAGCCGCGGCAGCGCGTGCGGCGCGAGCGATCCGGTCACAAACCGGTTCAGCAGGGCGATCGCCAGATCCGAGGCCGGGAAGGCAGCCAGCAGCCCGAGCACGAGCAGAGCCACCGGCTCGGCGCCGGCGGCCGCGGCGGTCAGCAGCGGCGAGGAGAGCAGCAGAAGGGTGAGGACCAGGATCGTGCCCAGGTACCCGGGCGTGGCCTGCCCGACGTACACCCGCGTCAGCCGCAGCATAAACGGCGCGCGGAAGCCCAGCGACCGCTCGAACTCAAGGCGACCGTTGCCGATCAGGTAGTAGCCAGGGTCGCCGCGGCGGTCGTCGGCGGGGCCGGCGGGGTCGGCGGGGTCGGCGGGGTCGGCGGGGTCGGCGTTCGCGGCGTTCGCGGCGTGCGCGGCCACCTCGCGCGCGATGTCGAGCTCTGTGCGGCGCGCGCCGCGCGCCAGATCCTCGATCGCGTGCCGGTAGACGTCGCGGGTGGCGAAGTCCATCGCGCCGTAGCCGGACGCCGCCCGCAGCTCGTCATCGACCAGGCTGACGGTCTCGAAGAACGCGGACCAGTCGAGCGCAGACATCAGGCTCATGCTCAGGATGATGTTGCGCACCGTGACGTTCATCGCGGCTTGCCGCTGGTGCTCGAGGTGGACGATGTCGTCCTGCGTCGTGTCCTGAGCGGCGAGCCGCTCGTCCAGCCACAGGAGGGCGGGGGTCACGCCGGGATCCGAGTCCCGCAGGCGCTGGACCAGCTGCACGGCGAACGCGGTCTCGAGCGGGCCGCCCTCGTTGGCGCGCAGGGCCTGCGCGCCGAGCAGAGGCGACGCGCCGTCGAGCCCGAGGAGCTTGTCGGCGAGCGCATCCGCCGCCAGCCGCGCCGCGCGGGAACGGAGGATGCCCACGGTCAACCGGCGCAGGTTCTCCACCAGCACGACCCGCAGCGTGATCGCCACCGCCCAGAGCTCGCCGATCGTCAGGGGCTGGACGCGTTGGTACGCCCGGACGAACGCTCGAAGCATGTCCGGATCGAACCGGCTGTCCGTGTGAGCGACGAACGCCCAGGCGATCCCGTAGACGCGCGGATAGCCGTCGAGCGGGCCATCGACCAGCTTGGGCAGCTCGTGGTAGAACCGGGGCGGCAGGTCTTCGCGGATCTCGCGGAGCTGCTCGTCGACGATGTAGAAGTTGTCGACCAGCCACTCCGCCGCCGGCGTGTTCGCGCGCTCGTCGCGGATCACCGTGGCGATCTCGCGATAGCCGGCGCGCAGCACGCGCCCATTGTCCTCCACGCGCGGCAGCAACGCGCGCCCCTTGCTCGGCGCGGCGAGCACGGCCTGGGCGGCGGCCAAGCTCTCGGCGTGCTGCTCGAGGCGCTCGACGCCGAAGAGTTCGGCGCGGATCGGCTCGTCGTCGGACGGTGCGGCAGGCGGCGGACCGTTCAACATGACCCACCTTTCTTCCGTACGACGCATCGGTTGTGGCCAGCGGCCATTGCGGAGTATAGCCGGGGCGGTCAGC
>JBDTSC010000041.1:0-15330 GCA_039931375.1 Ardenticatenales bacterium | reverse complement strand
CTGGGCGAGGACATCCCGGGCGACGAGGCGGCCGGCGAGCGGGGCATCCCGTTCGAGAACACGTTCGACGCACAGGGCAAGCCGATCTTCGAATACTGCTTCCTCGGCCCATTCCCTGCGTGTTCGGGGTTCAAGCACCCATGATCGAATCGGCGTTGGGCTGTTCCCGTTGAGCCGCGGTGTGACGCCGTGGCGTCGATCGCTACTTCGGCCGCGACCGCGGGTCCGGTCGTGGGGCTCGGCGCTGCTGACCACCGTGTCGATCTGCGCGTGGCTGTCCGCTCCGGCGCACGCCCAGCCGCCGGCCACGATCGCCGTCGGCGACGCGACGATCGGCGAGGGGCGGACCGGCGCCGTCGTCGTGACGGTGCGCGATGTGGTCGGGCTGTACGGCGCCGACGTGCAGCTCGCGTTCGATCCCCATCGCGTCCAGGTGGAGGACGCGAACCCCGCCAAGCCGGGGGTGCAGGTTCAGCTCGGTTCGTTCCTGTCCGCGGACCTCGTCGTGCGCAACGTTGCGGACAACGTGGCCGGCACGGTGCACGTCGCGGCCACGCAGCTGAACCCGGCGGCTCCGGCCAGCGGGACGGGCGAGCTGTTCAGCGTCACCTTCCGCGCCCTCAACAGTGGCGTGACGACACCAGTCACCGTCGCATCGTCCATGCTCTCCAGCCGCGACGGGATCGAGATCCCCGCCGGCGCATCGGCCGGCCGCATCACGCTCGTGGCGCGCGCCGATGCCCCCGCCACCCCAACGGCGGAGCCGGTGCGGGAGCCCACGCTTGTCCTGCCGCCATCCTCCCAGCCGACCGCCCGCACGGCCGGCACTTCCGCGCGGACCACTCCGCCGACAGCCGCGGCGCGGCGATCCGCGCCGCCACAGGCCGTGGTGAGCCGCGAGTCGCCGGTGCCACCGCCGTCCGGCGCCCGTGTCGACGCTCCGCCGGGCGATGCCAGGCCAGGCGACGCTGCCGGGTCGCCGGCGACGGGAAACGCGCCGGCGTTGGCGACGGGCGCGATCGTCGATGGGCGGTACGGCGACGCGACTCCCGCCACGACGCTCAGCGACTGGACGTCGGGAGGACCGACAGGGGTGGCGCTGGGCGGTGAGGCTCCCGCGTCGGACGGCGCCGGGGCGGAGGCGGGGGAAGATGCCACCGCGCTCGGCGGCGGCCAGAACACATCGTCGAACGCGCCGGACCCGGCGACCACGCCAGGCGCGGCCGTGGGCGGCGACGCACCGTCGCCGCCCGGTCGTCCGGGTTGGCCGTGGCTGGTCGCGCTTGCGGTTCTGGTAGCCGCCGCCTTGGTGGCGGTGGTCCGCCGGTCGTGAGCCGGCGCGGCCCGCTCCGCCGGGACGCGGTGCGGGCGTCGTGGAAGCGCCTCGCCGCCCGCAGGGTGGATCGTGCGCGCGACGCCGCGCTCGTTTCGGTGGCGGTGGTGGCCGCTCTAGCCGCGCTCCCTGCGCTGCGCGTGATCGGCTCGCTTGCGGTGACCACCCTGCAACAGGGAACAGTCGTCAGCATCGCGCCGTCCTCGGCCATCACGTTCGTCGGCCAGTCGACGGCTGTGACGATCCACGTCGCCGACGTGGCACTGCTCAACGCCGCGGACGTCCGTCTGTCCTTCGATCCGGCCATCGTCGAGGTGGTCGATGTGAACGGGGCGCTGCCCGGCATCCAGATGGAGCCGCTGGCCGACCTGCTTTCGCCCGACCTCGCCCTGTTCAACACGGCGGACAACGCCGCGGGCACGACGATGTACGCGGTGACGCAGATCCACCCTTCGCCGCCCGTCACCGGCACCGGCGGCATCGCTCGGATCACGTTCCGCGGCAAGGCGGTGGGCGTCAGCGCCGTCCAGATCACCTATCAGAAGCTGGCGCGTCCCGACGGCACCACGATCCCCGCCTCAGTCGTCGACGGCGAGATCATCGTCGCCGCCCCAGTCGCGACCGCAACGTCGACGGCCACCGCCACGCCGACGCGCACGCCGACGGCCACGCCGACGCAAACTCCATCGGCTACCAGCTCGCCGACGGCGACCTCGACCCCAACCCGCACGTCCACGCCTACACCAACACGAACGTCCACCACGACCCCGCCGGCGACCGCGACGCCGACGGCCAGCACTTCGTCGACGCGCACGGCGACTGCCAGTGCCACTCCGACAGCGTCCACCACGGCCTCCACCACGGCCACCGTCACGTCGACGATCACCCCTACTCCGACCAGCGTACCCTCCGTTTCGCCGTCGCCGACTACCATAACCACCACGACGCCGACCGCCACACCGACCGCCACATCGACCGCCATATCGACCGCCACACCGACCGCCGCGCCCACATCGACGCCGACGGTCATGGCGAGCACGACGCCAACTCAGGCTGCTACGACTACCGCGACTCCGACGTCGACCAGGACGTCCACGCTGTCGACCACTGCTACGGCCTCCAGTTCCCCCACAGCCGGCCCGACGGGTTCGCCGTCCGCGACGATCCAAGCGACGGCCACGGCTCCGGCCACGGCGAGCGCTACGCGCACCGGCACGGTTGCCGCCAGCGCGACGCCGACGGCGACCGGCACGCCGACGCTGACGGCTACGTTGGCGTCGACATCGACGCCAACCACCACGCCCCCACCGACCCCGAGTGCCAGTGCGATGTCGACGTCGACGCCAACCTCGACGCCAACCTTGACGCCGATCGCACTGCAGACCACTCCCGCAGCGCCGACGGCATCGAGCACCGCGGCCGGGACGGCGACCACTAGCATGATCGCAACGGCAACGCTGACGCCGCTGACGCCGGCCGCATCGGCGACGGCAACATCGTCGGCAGCTGCCACGCCCTCACCGGGCGCCACACCGACGGCGCCGACGCCCGCACCGTCGCCGTTGGCCACCGCCACGGCGACCGCATCGGCGACAGCATCGGCGATAGCATCGGCGACAGCAGGACCAACGACGGGGCCGACACCGACGGCCAATGAGACAATGGGACCGACATCCACCGCCGCGCCAACGTCGACCGATGTGCCGACCGTGGAGGCGACGCCGACGGGCAGCGGGGCCACGCCGTCCGAAGCGGCGCCACCGACCGCGGAGGCAACGGACGGTACACCTTTCCCAAGCGCGACGGGTGTTGCCACCGAGCCGACCGGTGCATCGACCACGACAGCCGCCATACCCACCACGAGTACGCCCACGGGCCTGGCGACGGCCGACGGGACGTCTCTGCCGCCGGGAACCGCGACGGGCGTCGGCTCGGTCACGGCCGGACCAACGTTGACGCCCCGGCTCGATACTCCGACGCCGACGCTCGTCGACACGTCTACGCCGACCCCGACTTCGACGCGCGTGGCGACCGCGATCGGAGTGCCGACCCCGTCGCCGACCGACCCGCCTCCGTTTCCGACGTACACAGCGGTGCCATCGGCGCCGCCGACGACGATCTACTTGCCGTTCATCGTCCGCTTCGGAATCATCGACCGGGGCTGACCCAGCCGTAGGGGCGAATCCTGCGACCTGCGGCATTCGGTAGAGACCGGTGGTGGTGCATCGGGGGCCGGACGGCTACCATGCGGCTGACGTCGCCACCTCGACGCGGCGGTCGGGTCGCCGACGATCCCGCCAGGATGGGGAAGGCAATGCCGAAGCGCTACTTGGGACGGGCGGTCGCCGTCGGCTTCGTCCTGGCGTGGCTGGCGACGATCCCGTCGCTGGGCGCAGGCTCACGGCGGGCGAGCCACCTTGCCGTCGCCCAGCCCGCGCCGACCGCGACGCCCCGCGTGGACCTCTCGGCGTTCCTGTTCGGCGATCCGGTGACGTGCGAATCACGGCTGCGGCTCGAGCCGTTGCCGACGGCGGTGGCCGTCGGCGAACGGATCACGGTCACCGCCACGGTGGACATGTCGTGCCCGGACAGCCTGGCCGATGCGGCCGTCCTGGTCTTCGCCGGCAGCACGGAGCCGGGTGCGCAGCCGGGCATCGAGGCCGGCATCGACCGGCTCGCCGGCGCCCTCGACCGCATCCCGGACACCCCGCTCGCGGTCGTCGACGCCGCGGCGGCGGACGCGCCGCTGGTCTGGGTCGACACGCCGATGGGGCGCAAGGCCGCATTGGACGCGGTCGCGGCGCGCCCGGTCGGCCTGTACCTCGACGGCGAGGCATGGGCCGCCCGATTGAAGGCGGCCTCCGCCGCGCTGGCCGCGCTGCCGCCGACGCGGCGCCCGATGCTCGTCATCGTCGATGGGCGCCGTCCGCGGCTGTTCGTGCCGTTGGCGCGCTCGCAGGTCGAGGCGAGCGCCAACGCCGTTCGCGACGCGGCCGGCGTTGTGGTGCTTCTGGACATGTCGCTCGACGGCTGGCTGGCGGCGGTCGGCCGGACACTGCCGCCCGCCGGCGTGATCGGCTTCGACCCTCATGCGGCGCGCGACGCGGGAATCGTCCGCCTGGGCGTGCAGGGCATCGTCGACCGGCTGGGCGGAGTGATCGACGTGGCGCTTCTGGAGATCGATTGGACGACGGACGAACTCCGGGTCGTGGACGGCTCCGCCGCGCCGCCGCCGGTGTTCGACGGGCACGGCATGGTCCAGTGGCGCAGCGGCCGGGCCGATCGCGAGCTGTCGATGAAGGGCCGGGTGGTGCTGACAGGACGTGCGGTCGGCCGCGGAACCGTCGCTGTCTCGTTCGAGGCCGATCGCGCCGGTGAAGCCATCGCCGCCGCCCGCTCCACCGGTGTCGTGTGCGTCCAGGCGCGCGGCGCCGGCGGCGCAGCGACCTGTACCCCGGAGCACACATCGACCGTGATCCAGAGCGCGACCTCGACACCCCCACCGCGCGCAACCTCGTCGCCTGGCGTGCGCGCCACACCGACGCGTCCGCCGCGGCCGACCGCATCGCCGCGGGTGGGTCCGACGAACCTGCGCCGGTGGCGCCTTTGGCTGCCTGCTGCGTGGCGGGCCGACGCGGCCGTACGCTTGCCCTGATCGCCCGGCGCCCGGACGCCGGGGAACGGTCCGGCAACCATCCGTACGCTGGGAGCCCGCTTCCCAGGCGGCATCCATCGAGAGAAGCCGGCAGGTTGCCGGCGCTCCCAGCGCCGACGTTGTAGGTCGAGGGCGTCTCTAGCGCACCCGCCGCGCCAGCCAGGGAAGGTACGCCCATCCTGGCGTGCGCGGCGCCTCGTCGGCTGCGCGCCGCCAGAGCGCGGCCGTGCGGTTCCGCCCGCCGCCGGCGACGGCGGCGGCCACCGCCAGCGCGTCGTCGAGCGACCAGCCGCGGTGGCCGGCGGCGGCGACCAGCGTCCAGCGACCGCGTTCGTCGGCTGTGGCCTGCTGCGCCCGAATGTTCTGGGGCCAGCCGTGGGCCTCGTCCAGCGTGGTGAAGAGCAGGACGGTGGCGCCGGGCGCGGCCGTGCCGGCCAGATCGCCGTTCGATGCACGGTCCATGCCGAGCAGGGCGACCTCGAACGACACCGCTTGCGGCCCGGCGCGAAGCGTCACGCGGTCGCCCGGCCGCAGTAGGATGGCCCGACCATCGGGGCCGGTGACGATGCCGTCGAACCGCCCGGACGAGTCCGTCCGAGCCAGGAGCGTCCCCCTCGGCGTGCCGTCGGCGGATGCCAGGTCCACGCCGACGTCCACCCCGGCATCGGCCTCGCCGGCGATGCGCGGCGTGTCCACGTAGGCGTCCGCCCGCAGCGCGCGCCCTCGCGCGGCGACGGCGTGGCCGTCGGCGTTCGGCAGCTCCAGGTCGAGCGTCAGGTCGGCCAAGTCCATAAGGCCGAACGTGACATCGCCGCCGTGGTCCCACGCGAAGGAGCCGTCCGGCGCCACGTTCACCGGCTGGGCGATGTCCCAATCGTAGGCGGTGGCCGCGTCCAGCGTGCCGGGCGCGAAGATCGTGCAGCCGGGCACGCCCGCGAACCGGGCCCGCACGGCTTGACCTGGATCGGTGCGGCCGACGAGGCGGCTGCTCGACCAGTCCATCGCCCACGAGAGCTGGGGCATGGGGAGCGACGATGCGATGGGCACCGCGCCGCCGTGCTGGACGCGCACCACATCACCGCTTCGCAGCGGCACGCTCCGGCCGTCCGCGGCCAGCAGGACCAGCGATGCCGAGCCGGCGTCCGGCAGCGTGTCGACGGCGCTGGCCAGCACGCCGCCGCCGCGCACGAGCTCGGCGGCGACGCGCGCGCCGGGCTCGCCAGACGCGCAGACGTCCGGGCTGCCGAGCAGCGCCACGAAGCGCGGCACCTGGCGCCACAGTTGGACGCGATGGCCGCTGGGCAGCGTGATCGTCGCCACGACCACCGAACCGGGTACGAGGTCGACGGCGCCGCGCAGATCGAAGTCCAGCCGGCCGTCCGTCCCGACGGCGCGCGGCGCCTCGTCCCAGCCGCCTGGCCGGCGCGCGACGGCGTCGGCGACGGCCAGGCGGGCCAGCGCGCCCGGCGCCGTGAGCAGCGTGACGCGATCCGCCGCGCCGTCGACGATCACCGCCAGCGACGGCACGTCCACGGCGGTCGTCACGACCCCGCCCCGAAAGTCCGGCACGCTGACCCGCACCTGCGACCCGACAGGCGGCGGGGACCTTCGACCGGCCGCCGAACCGCCTGGGCCGGGCAGTGGGGCCGCGAAGTCGCCGGCGGGGTCCGCGATGAGCGTGCGCGCCGCGCCGGACGCGTCCGCCGCGCGCGCCGCCAGCGTGACGGTGAGCGGGCCCAACGGCATCGTCCGCCCGCGCACGAGCCCGGTGTTCAGGTCCAGCGTCAGGCCGGGCGCGGCCAGGTAACGCCGGACCGTGTGCCGGCCGATGTGGGCGACGACGAGCGCGGTCGTGTCGATGCCGATGTCGAGCCCTTCCGCGCGCAGGTCGATCGACCACCGGCCGAGCGCGTCCGCGTGGACGAGGCGCGTGCGAATCGGCGTCGCGCCGACCACGCCGCGCACCTCTACCTGCACGTCCGCACCCGGCGCCGCGCGGCCGGCCACGACGTCGTCGGCGGCGTGGACGACGCCCTCGAGCGGCGGCACCACCAAGGCGACGGCCTCGCCGCCGCTGCGCGCCGTCACGGTGTCGCCGGTGCGCAGCCCGATCGGCGCGCCGGCGCCGTCACGGACGTCGGCCGACCACCACGGGTCGTCGTTGATGTCGCCGCCCCAAAGGACCCGCTGGGAGGCATCGTCCCGGACCGTGGCGACGAGAGCGCCGTCCGCGTCGAGCACCGTGACGTCCGTCGGCAGCCAGGGCGGGCCCACGCCGCGCACCGTCGAGCCGTCCAGGTCGAGGTCCACCGCCATCGGGGCCCACACCGTGGAGACGGCCGTCCCGCCCGAGCCCGCTAGCGTCACGAGACCGCGCTCGGGCTCGGTGCCGACGTCGGCGCGGCCGAGGCCGGGTACCGGCAGCGTCCAGCGGCCGGTCAGGTCGGCGGTCACGACGGCGCTGACGGAGACGCGCTGCCCTGGCTCGTACGCAAGAGCCCACGGCGGCCGGATGCCGTCCGTGCCGTGCACGACCAGGCGCGCCCCAGGCGGCGCGGTGCCGTGCAGCTCGCCGCCGGCCACGTCGCTCGTCGCGGACAGCGCCGCGACCGCCACGGCGACCGGGTCGCCCTCGTCGAATGCCACCTCGATGCTCTGGCCGGGCTGCGCGATCATCGGCGCGCCCTCGCCGCCCGGCGGCGGGCGCCGCAGGACGGCGCTCCAGGCGTTGCCTTCTTGGAGCGAGGGATATCCCACGCCCGACGCCACCTCGCGGCCCGAGCCGTCCCGGAGCGTCACGGTC
Organism: Ardenticatenales bacterium; assembly: GCA_039931375.1. Taxonomy (GTDB): domain Bacteria; phylum Chloroflexota; class Anaerolineae; order Epilineales; family Epilineaceae; genus Avedoeria. Next base: position 7,539 of record JBDTSC010000041.1, on the reverse strand, counting down.
ACGCGCTCATCTGCCGCCAGCGCCCGCCCGGTCACGACCGGCGAGCCGGGCATGGCGCGCACGAAACGTGCCTCGGGCAGCCAGACCGCGGCCAGCCCGCCGGCCTCCTCCGCGACGACCGTGCTCCAGCCGGCGTCGAACGGCGCCATCGACAGCGTGTAGGCGCCGGAGGCGGCGACGCCCGTTGCCGCCTCGAGCTGCATGCCAAGCGGTCCGCCCGCGCGCAGCCGGACGCGGCGCGCGCTGCCGGCGCGGCCGGTGAACCCCGCGCCGTACCGTCGCTCGAGCGCGGGCGTGCCGGTCGTGAGGCTCGCAAGCGGCTCCGCGGCCGGCGAGCCGCCGGATTCGCCGGATCCGCTTGCGGCAAAGACGTCGATGCGCGTCCCGGCGGGCAGCCCGGGGCCAGCCGGCAAGGTCGGCAGCTTCGGATTGTTCAGCCAGCCGAGCAGGAACAGGGACGATCCACGCCCACCTTCGCCCGCATGGGTTTGGTCGATGTCCCAGTCCCAGCCCCACACCGAGGCGAACCGCTCCGCGCTCTCGGTCGATCCCCAGGGGGAGGTGACGACAGTGCGCAGCCGCCGCCCGTTCGTGGCCTGTACGAGCACGGCCACGCGGTCCTCCATGCGCGATACCGCCACCGCCAGCGGCGCCAGCCCGACCTCGAAGCGGTGGCCGGCTACGTCGACGGTGCTCACGTCCGCCCGATCGCCCGAGGCGAGCGGCCCGCCGAAGCGTGCCGCCGGCACGCGCCACCGTCCGTCGGCCCCGGCCGTCGCTGCGCTGCGCCACGAGGGCGGGCTGAGGACCTCGGACCAAAAAAGGTCGCGGTCCATCGGCCACCATCGCTGGACCGGGTCGAACGCGCCGCGGCGCACGGAGACGATCACGGTGGCACCGGGTGCGGCGCGGCCGGCGAGATCGCCCGTCGACGGTTCGATGTCGCCCGTCAGGAGCGGCACCGTGACGGTGACGACCGGCGCGGCCGCCGGTGCGGCGTTTCCATCGCGCACGACGATCCGGTCGCCGGGCGCGATGAGCGGCCGGTCCGGCGCGGCCAGGTCGAGCGGGCGGCCGGTGGGCCCGGCGCGGAAGGCGAAGTGGTACGGACCACTGCCGTAATACGCGTCGGCCGTGTCTCGCGCGATCAGCCCGGCCGGGCCATGCAGCTCGGCGGTGCGGGTGTACGGACCATTGTCGGCATGGCTCAGGATCGCCAGCGCCGTCCCGAGGTGAACGGTCAGGGTGGGGGGCGCGGTCGGGCCGCCTCCCACGGCGCGCGCGTGGGCCGCGATCCTCGGCGTGCCCGCCGGGCGCGGAAGCGCGCGCGGCAGGGCTACGGCGGCCAGGACGGCCAACGCGATCGCGGCGGAGCGGGTGAGGGCCGGGATCACGTCACGATCGGCTGCGCTCAACGCATCACGGGCGCCGCATGGCATCTGTGACCACCTTCGGAGCGACGATGGGGACGCGGTCGGGGTCGAGTATAGCGGTGGGTTGGGCGGCCGGGAAGGCGGGCGGCTCCGACGACCGAGCGCGAAGTAGAGGTGCTCAAGGCGGCACTATTGGGCGGAGATGTCGTCGTCACCACCGGGCCGATCCTGCAGGCGCTGCTGGAAGGCTTCGCGGGACCGACACCCTCACCGATGCCAACGATGACGCGAACGCATGCGCCAACGCCATCGCCCACGATGCGCCGCTGCCCGTCGGCGGCCGCATTGGCGGTGGGGAGAGTTCGGGCGGGCGGCCGCTCATCGCCCTGGACGGCGGACGGGCCTACGTCGTGAACTAGGACGGAGCCGGCAGGATCGGCAATCTCAATCCCAGACCAACGCCCCCCCCGTCTGGTACTCCGTCACCCGCGTCTCGAAGAAGTTCTTCTCCTTCTGCAGGTCCACGCTCTGCGCCATCCAGGGCAGCGGGTTGGCCGTGCCGTAGCGCTTGGGCATGTCCAGTCGCTCGAGGCGGCGGTCGGCGATGTGCTCGACGTACTGGCAGAACTGCTCGGCGTTGATGCCCAGGAGGCCGTTGGGGCAGGCATCCCAGGCGTAGCGCTGCTCGAGCTCGACGGCTTGTTCGATCAAGCCGAGGATCTCCGCCTCGAACTCCGCGGTCCAGACGCCGGGGTTCTCGGCGCGGATCGTCTGGATCAGGTCGCAGCCGAACGCCAGGTGGATGCTCTCGTCGCGCATGATGAACTCGAACTGCTCGCCGATGCCGACCATCTTGTTCTGGCGGCGTAGGGCCAGCATCATCGCGAAGCCCGCGTAGAAGAAGATGCCCTCCATGATCACGTAGAAGCCCACCAGGTCCCGTAGGAAGCGGCGGATGTTGTCGTCGCCCTGGGTCGAGAACGTCGTGCTGAACACGGACTGCGTCAGGCCGACGACGAACGCGTCCTTCTCCTTGATGGACGGGATCGTCTCGTACATCGCGTAGATCTCGTCCGGGTCGAGGCCGAGCGTGTCGCAGCAGTAGATGAACGTGTCCGTGTGCACGGCCTCTTCGTACGCCTGGCGCAGCAGGTACTGGCGCGCCTCGGGCGCCGTAATGTGGTGGTAGACCGCCAGGACGATGTTGTTCGCCGTCAGCGACTCGGCGGTCGAGAAGAAGCCGAGGTTCCAGAGTACCATCCGCCGCTCGTCCGCCGTCAGCACGTGGTCGCTCTTCCAGTGCTCGACGTCCTTTTGCATGCTGATCTCTTCGGGCACCCAGTTGTTCGCGACGCCGGCCTTGTAGTGCCGGCGCGCCCAAGGGTACGTCATCGGCAGGATCTTGTTGGGGTCGGTCTTGGCGCTGTTGATGATGGGCATGGGGATTCTCCTTGCTGGACGGGCGGCCGCGCGGGGCCGCCCCTACCGGGACGGGGCGGATCGGCGCGCTACTGGCACGCCTCGCATTCGGGGTCGTCGATGCGGCACAGCTTCGGGCTGATCGCGTCCGCGCGCCCGCCGTTGGCATCCGCGACGGCCAGCGAGGCGGTCGGGCCGTTCGCGTCGCCGTTGCGGGCGTGCCCGTGGCCGTTGCCGTGCCCGTTGCCATTGCCGTTGCCATACACGGCCGGCCGCACCCCGCCGATCGCACCCCCGGCGGGCATCGACGCCGGCGCGATCGGGGCGATGTCCGCGACGACGGGCGCCGCCGTGCGGGCGGGCGCGGGCGCCGCGGCGGGCGCCACGGCCGGCGCGATCTCAGCGGCCCGCGCGTCGGCGGGGGACAGCGCCTCGTTGTCGCGCATCTGCGTGAAGCCGAACTTGGCCGCGTCCAGCGTCGACTTCTCGACGCCGCTGACGGCCATCGTGCGCAGGTAGTACGTGGTCTTCAGGCCCATGCGCCACGCCAGGAGGTAGACATCGGCCAGCTGCTTGCCGGACGTGCCGCGCAGGAAGACGTTCAGCGATTGGCTCTGGTCGATCCACTTGCCGCGCGCCGCGGCCAGCTGGACCATCCACGCCGGATCGACCTCGAACGCCTCCTGGTACTTCAGGCGCAGCGCCTTGGGGATGCGCTCCATCTGCTCCAGGCTGCCGTCGCGGAACTTCAGCTCGTCCAGCATGTCCCGGTCCCACAGACCGAGCGCCTTCAGATCGTCCACCAGGTAGTGGTTGACGACGACGAACTCGCCCGAGATGTTCGCCTTGACGTACAGGTTCTTGAAGATCGGCTCGATGGAAGGGTAGCAGCCGGCGATGTTCGAGATCGTGGCCGTCGGCGCGATCGCCATCGTGTTCGAGTTGCGCATGCCGTGCGCCTTGACGTGGGCGTACACGGGCGACCAGTCCAGGCGGCGCGTGCGCGACACCTCGATGGGCATGCCTCGCTCGGAGGCCAACAGGTCGAGCGTGTCGACGGGGAAGAGGCCGCGGTCCCACTTCGAGCCGGCGTACGAGGGGTACGCGCCGCGCTCGGCGGCCAGGTGGGAGCTGGCCAGGATCGCGTGGCGGCTGACGAGCTCCATGCTGTAGTCCGCCCACTCGAGCGCTGCCGGCTCCGAAAAGCCGCAGCCCAGGCCGTACAGCATGTCCTGAAAGCCCATCACGCCCAGCCCGATCGGCCGGTGGCGCAGGTTGGACGCGCGAGCCTCCGGCGTCGGGTAGTAGTTGATGTCGATCACGTTGTCCAGCATCCGGATCGCGGTCGAGACCGTGTCCGCGATGAGGTCCTCGTCCAGCTTGCCGTCGACGACGTGGCGGCCGAGGTTCACGGAGCCCAGGTTGCAGACCGCCGTCTCATCGCGCGAAGTGTTCAGCGTGATCTCGGTGCACAGGTTCGAGCTGTGCACGACGCCGACGTGGTCCTGCGGCGAGCGGACGTTGCACGGGTCTTTGAAGGTGATCCACGGATGGCCCGTCTCGAACAGCATCGTGAGCATCTTGCGCCACAGCGTGCGCGCCTGGAGCGTCTTGAACAGGGCGATCTCGCCGCGCGCGGCCATCGCCTCGTACACCGCGTAGCGCGCGGCGAACTTGCGGCCGAACGTGTCGTGCAGGTCGGGCACCTCGTCCGGCGAGAACAGCGTCCACGGGCCGTCCTCGATCACGCGTTGGATGAAGAGGTCGGGGATCCAGTTGGCGGTGTTCATGTCGTGCGCGCGGCGCCGCTCGTCGCCCGTGTTGCGGCGCAGGTCCAGGAAGTCCTCGATGTCGTAGTGCCACGTCTCCAGGTAGGCGCACGTGGCGCCGCGGCGCTTGCCGCTGCGGTTGATCGCCATCGTCACGTCGTTCGCGATCTTGAGGAACGGGATCACGCCCTGGCTCTCGACGTGCGTTGAGTGGATCGCCGCGCCCGTGCCGCGCACGTTCGTCCAGTCGTTCCCGAGGCCGCCGGACCATTTCGAGAGCTGGGCGTTGTCCGCGTAGCTCTTGAAGATGTTGCTCAGGTCGTCGTCGACGGTCGTGATGTAGCAGCTGGACAGCTGCGGGTGGGACGTGCCGGCGTGGAAGAGCGTCGGGGTGCTCGGGACGTAGCGCAGGCTCGAGATCAGGTTGTAGAACCGGATCGCGGTCCCCTCACGATCCGCCTCGTCCACCGAGAGGCCCATCGCCACGCGCATCCAGAACGCCTGCGGCAGCTCGAACGGCCGGCCGTCGCGCCGCGCGAAGTAGCGCTCGTACAGCGTCTGTGCGCCCAGGTACTGGAACAAGCCGTCGCGCACCGGATCGATCGCCGCCGCCATCCGATCGAGGTCGAACTCCGCCAGGCGCGGATCGAACTGGCCCTCGCGGACCGCCAGGCGGATCTGGTCGATGAACGTCTGCCGATAGGCCGCCTCGACCTCGCTGGGCGCCAGCGAGTGGCCTACTACCTCCTTGCGCAGCTTCTGGAACAGGAGCCGGGCGGACAGCGCGCTGAACGCCGGCTCGCGCTCGATAAACGTCGCCGCCGCCATGACCATCGCCTGCTCGATGCGGCTGGTCGGGATGCCGTCATACACGTTGTGCACGACCTCGCGGACCACGTCGTCGACGTCCGTCTCCGTCAGGGCGAGGTCCTGCGACAGGCGGCGGACGGTCTGCGCGATCGGCTTAACGTTAAAAAGGACGGTGCGCCCGTCGCGCTTGACGACCGTCAGCTTGCCCAGCTTGGCGCTCTCGATCGCCTGCGCGCGGGCCGCCTCGCGCACGTTCTGTCGGTTGGCGCGGTAAAGGATGTAGGCCTTGGCGACGTCGTACAGGCCCTCCCGCATCAGGTGCTTCTCGACGATGTCCTGGACGTTCTCGACGTTCGGGAAGAAGTCGACGAAGCGCTGCTCGACCTCGTCACAAGCGCGCTCGGCCACGGCGTGCACCTGGATCTCCGGCAGCGAAACCCCCGTGGCGGACACCGCCTTGGCGATCGCCGCGGCGATCCGCTCGGCGTCGAAGTCGACGACCTCGCCGTTGCGCTTGATGACCTTGAGATCGTGCATGGGGGGTCCTCCAAATGGGGCGAGTCGGTGGCCGTGCGGACGGCTGCGAGGGGGGGATGGGCAAGACGAATTGGGCGCCGGCCTCTGCGTCGGTGTTCCGGGCGCGTGACGGGCGATAGTACCGTATCTTGTGGTGCGTGACAACCGGCCCCACGAGATATCGGTGGCCGATGGTCGCATTCGTGTCGCTTGGCGCGCGCGTCGCCGCCCCCGACGCTACCGCAGCGCCGCCACGATCGTCGCCACGTTGTAGCGCATGAACGCCACGTACGTCGACGCGGGCCCGTCCGGGCCGGACAGCGCCTCGGCGTACAGCGGCACGAGCCGCGCGCCCGTGTCGGCCGCTACACGCTCCGAGAGGGCCGACGGGACGGTCTCGGCGCAGAAGAGCACCGTCACGCCCCGCGCCTTCATCGCCGCCTCGAGCGCGGAGAGCGCCTTGGCGGACGGCTCGGCCTCCGTGCTCGCGCTCGGGATGACCGCGCCGACGACCGTCAGGCCGTAGGCCGCCGCGAAGTACCCCAGCACCTCGTGGTCCGTGACCAGCACGCGCCGAGCGGCCGGGATGGACGACGTCTGTTCGCGGATCCACGCATCGAGCGTCGTCAGCTGAGCGACGTACCGCTCCGCGTTGCCGGCGTACTCCGCCGCGCCCGCGGGATCCGCCTCGCTGAGCGCGCGCTGGATGTTCGCCGCCCAGACCTTGACCCGCACCGGATCCCACCAGACGTGCGGGTTGTCGACGACGGACGTCGCCGCATCGCCGCCGGGCGGTAAAGGCGCCGCCGCGTCCACGACCGCCTGCTCCGCCGCGCCGCGGATCGTCGCGATCCCGTCCGAGACCGCGACCCGCCGTCCGCGGGCCGTCGTCGACCGCAGCAGCGGCTCGAGCGACACTTCGAGGTGCAGGCCGTTCTCAAACACGATCGCCGCCTGCTCGATCTTCGCCAGATCGCCGGGAGTCGGCTTGTAGTCGTGCGGGTTGCTGTCAGGGCCGATGAGCACCGCAACCGCTACGCGATCGCCGCCGACGGCGCGCACGACATCGCCGACCAGGGACGTCGTCGCCACCGCGTGGACGGCCGGTATGGCGGTGGCCGTGGGCAGCGGCGGCGTGGGCGGTGGTGGCACGGCGGGCGTCGGCGTGCGGCAGGCGGCGGTGAGCAGCGCGAGCGACGCGGCGACGATGGGGTGGGCGGACTTCATGCGATGCACCTCTCGTCCACCTTGTCGACCGGCGATGGGGGAGCAGGTGGCGGGTACGATCCGGGCGACGGATCCGGCCCACCGAATTGAGAACCAGTCTCAATTACAACGACAAGTCTAGCGATTCCGCCTAGGTGCGGTCAAGCTGTCGGCCGATGGGCCGCAAGCCCGACGTTACAGGGCGATCGCATCAAACAGGGTCCGACGGGGGTGAGTTGTTGGGGGAGGGGGTGCAGAGCCGCAGGGCCTCGGCGTGGGGTGGCGGGGCGCCTGAGTTCGTGCATTAAGCAGGGGCCACCTGGCCCCTGCACCCCGGCCAGGGAGGGATTTCACCCCCCCTGGACCCCCCCAATCGGAAGTACCGGTCGATCCCAGCATCCGGCCATGCTGCCTGGATCGGTCTTGTATCGTGGACCCGGTTGTTG
>JBDTSC010000040.1:0-15558 GCA_039931375.1 Ardenticatenales bacterium | reverse complement strand
TGCCGCCGCGCGCCGTTCCGGTCGGATCGCTCGACTGCGGGCGGACGCCCGGTTGGGTCGAGTACACCGTGCAGCCCGGCGACACGCTGTCGTCGCTGTCCCTGCGGACCGGCGTGGACGTCGGCACGCTGATGCAAGCGAACTGCCTCACGTCCGACACGATCTACGCCGGGCGGCTCTTGTACCTTGCGCGCTTCCCCGCCAAACCGGCGGGTGGTGAAGGCACGTGGCCACCCTACCAAGCCCCGAAGCCGATCGTGGGCTGGCCGCCCGCTGCAACCCCGGCACCGCCATCCGGAGGTGGCGCCCCCCTCTGGCCGACGAAGCCCGCCGGCCCGCCGCCGACACTGGCGCCGCTTCCCTTCCCGACCACGTGGTATACCCCACCTCCACCGGCTCCGGCTCCGGGCGATGTCGGCGGGGACGCCGCGGGCAACGGGCCGGGTGGTGGTGCGGGTGCGGCGCCGCCGTCCGGGCCGGGCGCCGCCGCGCCGGCGCCGTACGTGCCGCCGGCCCCGGCCGCGACACGGATCCCGGACAAGGATCCGAACCGCGCCGAGCCGACGCTGGCGCCGCGGCCGATGCCCTGATCGCGACGGCGGGAGGACGGAATCCCGTTCGTATTGTCGGCGCTCAGCAGGATTGTCGACGCTCAGATCAGCCGGGCGACGACGGGCATGCGCTGCACCGTCTCCAGCCCGTGCGGCGCGTCCGCCAGCGCGGCGGTCAGGTCTTGGCCCGCCCAGTGAAGCCCGCGATGGAGCCCGCCCGGCCAGTGGCCGCTGGCGCTGACGTCGTACACCAGTCCGCCGCACGCCACGTACGCCGGCGCCCGCTCACCGTCATGGCGCGCGAGCTGGGCTCGGGTGATCGTCGGCAGGTCGGGCGCGGTCAAACGGACCACGACCGCCCTTCGGATGCGACCTCGACGGGAACGTCGCACGCGCCGGCCGCCGCGGCGCACATCGCCGCGCGATCGTAGGCGGAGAACGTGTGGGTCAGCACGAGGCGCCGCGCGCCGGCGGCAGCGGCGACAGCGCCGGCTTCCTCGGGCGCCAGGTGCCCGAGATCGCCCTCATGGCCGGCGCGTCGGGGGAACGCGCTCTCCAGCACGAGCAGGTCGGCGCCCGACGCAAGGTCCGTGACGGCATCGCAAGGGCCGCCGTCCGCGCCGTACACGAGGACGCGGCCCCGCGCATCCGTGAAGCGCATCGCCCAGCACGGTACGTAGTGGTTCGTCCGCGCGAAGGTGACCGTGACGCCGGGCAGCTCCAACGGGGCCGCCGGATCGTACGTCCGCCGTTCGAGCACCGGCAGCCAATAGTCCTCGTGCGGATCGGTGCCCATATCGTCGTGGAACACGGCCCCGAGCGCTTCGAGCTGACGGTCCATGCCGGGTGGGATGTGGAGGGGCAGCCCGACGCGGCGCTCCGGCACCGGGGTATAGCGGAGCGCCAGGCGCAGCGTGACCAGCTCCAGGCAGTGGTCGGCATGGCCGTGCGAGATCAGCACACCGGCCAACTCGCGGAGCGGACGGTGCAGCAGCAGGCGGCTGATCACGCCGGGGCCGCAGTCCACGAGGTACGCGCCCTCATCCGTTTCGAGGAGGTAGCCGGAGCACGCACCGCCCGGGTTCGGCCGGACGGCGCTGGCGCCGAGCACCGTCCAGCGCACGAAGGCGCCCGCCGGTTAGTCGCGTCGGCCGGCGGGCGGAGCGTCGGAGGGGACGATGCCCCACGCTCGCCGCGGCCAAACGCTCAGCCAGACCTTGCCGACGATGCGATCTTCGCCCAGGCCGGCGACCGGCCAGAGCCTCGAATCGCTCGACGCCGGGCGGTTGTCGCCCATCACGAACAGGTCCCCATCGGGGATGGGGTACGGTCCGAACGCCGTCGTGTCGACGCGCGGCAGCCACGGCTCGTCGATCGCCTCGCCGTCCACGTACACGGTGCCGGAGCGGACCTGCACGGTCTCGCCGGGCAAGCCGATCACGCGCTTGATGTAGTCCTTGTCCACTGCGTCCGGCGCATGAAACACGATCACGTCGCCCCGCTTGGGCGCGCCGACGCGATAGGCGAGCTTGTTGACCATGACCCACTCGCCGCTGAAGAAGTTCGGCTCCATGCTCGTGCCTTCGACGATCGTGCTCTGGAGGGCGAACTGAAGGACGAACCACAGCACGGCGGCGAGCACGACCGCCTCGACCAGATCTCGCAGCGCGAGGCCGAGGGCGTGGGTCACGCGTCGGCCGAAGGTCGGCGGGGCCGCGTCCAGCAAGGGGTGGTCCGAAGCGGCGAATGCCTCGACAGGGACGCCGTAGGCCCCGGCCGCGGACTGTTCGTCGTCAGGGAGGGACGCGTCGAAATCCGAGGGTGTGTTCACGGTCGAAGATTATAGATCATTCGCGCCGACCGATCCCTTCGCGTCCTTCATCGTCCGACCGGTCCGCCCCCTCGATGGCGTCGAGATCCGAGTTCGTGGCCGACGCTTCGGGCAGCGGCGCACCGCAATACGGGCAGTGGCTCCAACCGTGGTCGAGCACGGTGTTGTGGCAGCGCGCGCACACCACGAGCGGCGGCTCGTCCGGAGGAGGGTCGAATCCGTACAGCTGACGCGCGGTCCGTGCGACCACCCGCAACAACAGATAGACCGGCGACGCGACCAACGCAAAGATCGCCAGCGTGCGCAGGCAGCCGGCGCCGTTCGAGGCGGCTGGGTCGAGATGACTCATCGGCGCGAAGCTTAGCCGTGGGGTCCAACGAGTCAACCCACGGCGGGAAGCGGGCGCGCCGAACGGAGCAGCACGGATCCAGAGCCGCAGGGAGTGGCGACCGGGTGCGGGTATAATGGACCGTATGCGGCGGATCGCGCGGTTCGAAGCTTGGGTGCGCGGTATGCTCGAAGGGCATCTGGGCGCGTGGCTTGGCGCCCGTCTCGAGCCGGTCGACATCACCCGCCAGCTGACGACGTACATGGACAGCCATCTGACGCTCGGCAGCGCATCCCGCTACGCGCCGAACGCCTATCGCGTCTTCCTGGCGCCGCGTGCGATGGCCGCGTTCAGTGCGTTTCGCCAGGCGCTGGCCGATGAGTTGGCCGCGGGCGCCGTCGCCCATGCTCAGGTGAGCGGCTATCGGTTCCTCGGCCGCGTGCGGGTCGCCCTCCAGGAGGATGAGTCGCTCGCCGCCCATCGCGTCCGCATCGAAGCCGACATGATCGACCGCGCGGCGCTGACGGGCACGGACCACGGCGCGACGTCCGCGCTCACCGTTCCGACGTCCGCGGACCGCGGGCCGGAGGCGTTGGCCCTGGTTTGGCTCGACCGCCGCTTCACCCTGCCGGTCGACCGGGAAGCCGTCGTCGGCATCGGCCGGGCGCTCGACAACGCGGTGATCCTGGGCGCCGAGACGGTGTCGCGGCACCACGCGCGCCTCTCACCGCGCGGCGGCGCTTGGCTCCTCGAGGACCTCGGCAGCACGCACGGCACCGCCGTCAACGGCCGCCGCGTCACCACCGCATTGGTCCGCGCGGGCGATCGGATCGAGATCGGCGGCGAACGGCTGCTACTGGCGGCCGACGGCGGATGACACCCATCGAGGCCGAGCTGCTTGTCGCGCGCGCCGTGGTGCTGGTCGGACTCTACGCCTTCATCGCCGTCGTCGGCGCGTTGGCGTGGCGTGAGCTGCGGCTCGCGCGGCGGGCGCCGGCGGCCGGGCGCGGTGCGCACGCGGCGCGGCTGATCGTGCTGCACGGCGGCGACAGCGATCGACCGCCCGGCACCCAGTTTCCGCTCGCGAACGTCGTGCGCATCGGCCGAGATCTGGACAACGACATCGTGTTGGCCGATCCGACGATCTCGAGCCGCCACGCCCTGCTGGCGCGGCACGACGGCGCCTGGTGGATCGAAGACCTGGGCAGCCGCAACGGGGTCGAGGTGAACGGCGCCCGCCTCGTGCCGACCGTCCCGTTCGTCGTGCGCTCCGGCGACAGCGTCGCGATCGGCGGGGTACGGGCGCGGCTCGTGTGTCCCGAGGACGGTCCGTGACCGCAGCGCGCCACGGCTTTCGGCCGGTCGAAGCGGTGCTCATGGCCATCGCGGGCAGCGTCGCGATGGCCGCCGCGGCGTCGCCAGCGCTGGCGGCGCACGAGGCCGTCCGCGCGGCGGATCTGCTGCCGGCGGCGTCGGTCATCGGCGCGTACGCCGCGCTGCATGCGCTCCTTTCGTGGCGGGCCGCGGATTCGGATCGCGTGCTCGTGCCGCTGCTGGCGCTGTTCGCGGGGCTGAGCCTCGCGATCGTTCGCCGCCTCGCGCCCGACTTCGGAGCGGCCGAACTGCGCTGGCAGTTGCTGGCCGTCGTCGTCGTCGCTGCGGCGGCGCTCGGCCCCTTCGAGCCGATCCTTTTCCAGCGCTACCGCTACTCCTGGGCGATCGGCGGGATCCTGCTGGTCGCCGGCACGATCCTCTTCGGCCGGACGGCGGTCGGCGCACCCGCGGGCTCGCCGCGGCTCTGGCTCGGCTTCGGCGCGCTGGGGTTCCAGCCGTCCGAGGTCATGAAGTTCGTGCTGATTGTGTTCCTGGCCGGCTACATCGACGACCGGCGCGAGCTGCTCAGCGAGCGCGGACCGCGGATCGCGGGCTGGCGCCTGCCGCCGTTGCCCTATCTGGCCCCGATGGTGGTGATGCTCGGCCTCTCGCTGGGATTGCTCGTCGTCCAGCGCGATCTCGGGGCGGCGCTGTTGATGTTCGTGATAACGCTGGGCATGATCTACTTGGCCACGCTGCGCGCCGATGTCGTCGTCGTGGCGCTCGGCGCGTTCGCGCTCGGCGCGACGTACCTACACCGCCACGCCCAGATCGTCGCGACGCGCGTCGCGATCTGGCTCGACCCGTGGGCGTCGAGCCAGACGGCCGGATACCAGCTGGTCCAGGGGCTGTTGGCCGTCGCATCCGGCGGCGTTCTCGGCACCGGCCTCGGCCTTGGACAGCCGACGATCATCCCGGCCGTTCACACCGACTACGTGTTCGCGGCGATCGTCGAGGAGCTCGGGCTGGCGGGCGGCATCGCGGTGCTCGCGCTGTACGGTGTGCTGGCCTGGCGCGGCATGCGCATCGCCTTGGACGCCCGCCGTTCGTTCGACGCCCACTTGGCGGCCGGTCTGACGCTGGGATTCGTGTTCCAGGAGGCGATCATCGTCGGCGGCAACCTTCGGTTGATGCCGCTCACCGGGATCACGCTGCCCTTTCTCTCCTATGGCGGCTCGTCGCTGTTGGTGTGCGCCGCCAGCGCGGGTCTGCTGCTGCGGATCAGCCGAAGCCGCGCGTCGGACGATGGGGCCTTCGAGTGACCCGCCGCGCCGATCCGTTCGCCGCCCCTTTTGCCACGGGCGTGCGTCGCATGGCGGCGCTGTCGTTCGCGCTGCTGGCCGTGCAGGCGCTCGCGGCGGGTTACTGGGGCTTCGTGCGGGCCGACGCGTTGGCCGCGCGCCCGGACAACCCGCGGCGGATCGCCTTCGACGCGCACATCCACCGTGGCCGCCTCCTCGACCGCAACGGCGCCGAGCTGGCCGTCACGCGCTTCGACGCGGACGGCACGCCGAGCCGCGTATACCCGTTGCCGGCCGCGGCGCCCGTGACGGGCTATCAGACGTGGCGCTACGGCGCAGGGGCCCTGCGCGGTGCGACGTATGGCGCGGGCGGCGCGGAGGCCGCGTACGACGCCGCGCTGCGGGGCGATCTCGGCCGGCCGCTCGGCGCGGTGCTGGCCACGCGGGTCCTCGGCCGGCCGCAGATCGGCCACGACGTCGTGCTCACGCTGGACGCCGGCTTGCAGACCGTCGCGGCCGAGGCGCTCGGCGACGCGGAGGGCGCCGTCGTCGTCGTCGACGTCGCGGACGGCGCCGTGCGGGCGCTCGTGAGCGAACCGACGTTCGATCCCGCCGCGCTGGACGAGCAGGTCGACCCGCCGGACGATCCGTCCGCGCCGCTGTTCAACCGCGCCACCCAAGGCCGCTATCCGCCCGGATCGACGTTCAAAACGGTGACGCTGGCCGGCGCGCTCGCGGAGAACATCACCCGCTTGGACTCGATCGTCGACGACGGCGGCGACGCGGTCGGGTCGTTCGGCGGCTATGCGGTGCGGTGCACGAACCAGCCCGCGGATGCGGTGCGGTTCGACATCGCCCACGCGTTTGCCTACAGCTGCAACCTCACGTTCGCGCGGCTCGGCGCGGACTTGGGGCGCGAACGCTGGCTCAAACACGCCCGCGCGTTCGGCATCGACGCCGCGCCGCCGTTCCCGCTGGCGACGGCCGCCGGCCAGCTCTCGAACGACGGCGCGCTGGCGTTGCCCGAGCTCGTCAGCGCCGCCTTCGGCCAGGGCGAGGTGCTGGCGACGCCGCTGCACATGGCGCTCGTGGCGGCGGCGATCGCCGGCGACGGCACCGTGCCGACGCCCTATCTGCTGGCCGACGTCCCCGGCGTGCGCTGGTGGGCGATCGGCGACGAGCGCGGCACGTGGCGACGGGCGGTGAGCGCGGGCGTCGCCGGCCAGGTCCGCCAGGCGATGATCACGGCGGCCGAGGTCGGTTACAACGGCACGGCGCAGCTGGCGGGCGGCCCGCGGATCGGCGGCAAGACCGGCACGGCCGAAGCGGGCGACGGGCGGCCGCACGCCTGGTTCATCGGCTTCGCGCCGGCCGATGCGCCGCGGGTTGCCGTGGCGGTGCTGGTCGTGCACGGCGGCGAGGGGATTCGCGCCGCGGCGCCGATCGCCGGGCGCGTGCTGGCCGCGGCGGTCGAGGCCGATGCCGCGGCCACGGCGGCCGGGTCGACTACAATGCCCGGACCCGCTCGACGCGCAGCCACGGGATGGAGCCGGCCATGAACAACCCCCACGAGCGCTATCAGAACGCCCTCGGCTGGCGCTACGGGTCGGACGCGATGCGCGCCCTTTGGAGCGAGGCGCACAAGCGGCGGCTCATGCGGCGCGTCTGGCTGGCCCTGGCCGAAGCGCAGGCCGCCGCCGGCCTCGTGCCGCTCGAACACGTCGATGCCCTCCGGACGTCGGTCGACGACATCGACATCGAGGCCGCGGCCGTCCACGAGGCGACGACGCGGCACGACGTGATGGCCGAAATCCTCACGTGGGCCGATCAGGTCGGGCCCGCCGGCGGCATCATCCATCTGGGCGCGACCAGCGCGGACATCACGGACAACGTGGACATGCTGCGCCTGCGGGACGGCTTGGCGCACCTTGAGGCTGCGCTCGCAGAGGTCGTCACCGCGCTCGCGGCGCGCGTGGAGGAAACCGCCGACGTCGTGTGCCTCGGCTGGACCCACCTGCAGCCCGCCGCGCCGACGACCGTGGGCTATCGGCTGGCGTTCGCGCTGCAGGGCTTCGTCGGCCATCTGGAGCAGCTGGTCCGCACCCGCAGCGAGCTGCGAACGAAAGGCTTCAAGGGCGCCGTCGGCACGGCCGCGAGCTACGGTGCGTTGTTGCAGGGTTCGACGACCACCGCGGCCGCGCTGGAGCGGGATGCGTGCGACCGCCTCGGGCTCACGCCCGCCCGGATCACGACCCAGGTATACGACCGGACGGCCGACTTCACGGTCTTGAGCGTGCTGGCAGCCGTGGCGGCGACGGCGGCGCAGTTGGCGTTCAACATCCGCCTCCTGCAGAGCCCGCCGTTCGGCGAGTGGTCCGAGGGCTTCGCGGAGGGACAGGTCGGTTCGAGCGCGATGCCGTGGAAGCGCAACCCGATCAACGCCGAGAACGTCGATTCGCTCGCGCGGCAGCTGGCGGCGCTGCCGCAGGTGGCGTGGCAGAACGCCGCCGCCAGCCTGCTCGAGCGCACGCTGGACGATTCGGCGAACCGCCGCATGATCCTCCCCGACGCCTTCCTGCTGGCGGACGAGATCATCGCCCGCACCCTGCGCCTCGTGCAGCGGCTCAGCGTCGACGGTGGAAGCGTCGCAGCGAACCTCGATCGATTCGGGCCGTTCGTCGCGTCCGAGCGCGTCCTGATCGCCGCTGCCGGGCGCGGCGCGGACCGCCAAGCGATGCACGAGCGGATCCGCCTGCACAGCCTCGCCGCCTGGGCCGAGGTCGCCGCCGGCGGGCCGAACCCGCTGTCCGATCTGCTGGCGGCGGACGAGACGATCACGAGCTGGCTGCCGGCCGGGGTCGTGCGGTCCCTGGTCGCCGAGCCGGGCGCCCATGTGGGCGATGCGGTCGAGCGCGCCCGCGCCTGCGCCGTTGAGGCCGTGGCGGTGGCGCGGCGCCATGTGGACGCGCTGGCCGCACCGGGCGTTGCCGTCGTCGCCTCGTGACCCGGCCGGCCCAACCGCCGACGACACCATCGTTCGATCCGGCCGCCGCCTTCGATCCCCCGACGCGATCCGCCGTCGCGGCCGTCGGGGCGGCCGCCAATGGCCTCTCGATCGATGTGTACTTCGTCGGCGGCGTACCGCGCGACCTCTTGCTCCGCCGGCCGATCGGGCACGACCTGGACATCGTGGCCGTCGGCGACGCGATCGCGCTGGCCGGCCGGTTGGCGGCGGCGGCGGGCGGCGCGGTCGTCGCCCACCCACGCTTTGGCACGGCGACGTGGCGGCACGGCGAGATTTCGATCGACCTGGTGACGGCGCGGCGCGAATCGTACGATCGGCCGGGCGCGCTGCCGATCATCACCCCTGGCACGCTCGACGACGATCTGGCGCGCCGCGATTTCACGATCAACACGTTGGCGTTCGCGATCGACGCGGGCGGGTTCGGGCCGCTGATCGACCGACACGGCGGCCGTGCGGACGTGATGGACGGCGTCGTGCGGGTCCTTCACCCGCGCAGCTTCGTCGACGATCCGACGCGGATCGTGCGCGCCGTGCGCGCGGAGGCGCGGTTCGGATTTCGAATGGACGAGCCGACGGCCGCGGCGGCGCGGGCGGCGGCGGGCGGGTTGGCCACGCTGAGCGCCGCGCGGCTGCGCAACGAGCTGCTGCGTTTGTTCGCCGAACCGGCTGTCGCCAGCGCGATCGAACGGTTGGCATCGCTCGGCGCATTGGGCGCCGGCGGAGCGTTCGGTGCGCCCTCGGACCCCGGCGACGGCGGCGAGGGAGGCGACGGGTGGTGGACCGCGTCGAACGTCGAGCGGATCCTACGGCGCCTGTCCGAGCGGGAGCAGCATCAGGAGCAGGAGCAGGAGCAGGAGAACGTGGCGACGAGCCTGCCGCGGCTGTTGGCATGGCTGGCCGCGGGCGGCGCGGACGGTGTGCGCGCCGGCGAGCGGCTCCGGCTGGACCGTGTCGCGGCGCGCGATCTGGCCACGGCCGCGTCGTTGGCCGCCGACAGAGTGCTTGTCGACCCGCGCACGCCCACGAGCGAGACCAACGCCCGCATCGCGCGGGGCAAGCCTTCGCCGCGCGCGCTGCGCATCGCCCTCGCCGCCGCACGCGAGGACAGCGCACGCGGGAGGATCGACCGCTACGCGCTGGACGGGTCCGCGCGCCCGCTCCCGGTCGACGGCCACGACCTGGTGGCGCTCGGCGTGCCGCCGGGTGCGCGCGTGGGGGAGCTGCTGTCCCGGTTGCGCGCCGCGTGGTGGGACGAAGTCGTTAACAGCCGCGATGAAGCGCTGACCTATGCAGCGCGGCTGGCGGACACCGATCTTGAGGACAACGATCGCGGGGCGGATGCAGCGGATGCCCTGGGTGATGCACATGGGTCGGCGACGCGTGGCGGCCCGCCGGCAGTGCTATGATCGAGTTGTAGCCGGTCCTCGACGGCCGACCTTCGGCGCCCGCGGCGACGCGGCCCGATCGATGATGCGCGGAGGCACGAGCGTTTGAGCGCTGATCCGGAGACTATGGCGTCCGCCGCCGAACCCCCGATCCTTGGCGATGACCGCGCGATGCGCGGCACGGGTCCGGCGGTCGGGCTGGAGCGCGGCGGCATGGCGTGGCCGGTGCCCGACTGGGAGCGGCCGAGCGGCGTTTGGCGCCCGGACGCATGGCTGCCGCCGCCGCCGGACGTCTTCGCGCCGGCGATCGAACCCGAAGCGATCGCCCTGCCTGCGATCTGGCCGCCTGCGATCGGGCCGGACGCGACGGACGGGGCGGCGCGACCGAACGTGGGCGGTGCGCGTCTCGTGCGCGAGGCGCTCGAGACGATGGTCATGGCGGGCGTGATGCTGGTCGTGCTGCTGACCCTCGTGCGGAACTACAAGATCGAGGGCACGAGCATGGCGCCGACGTTGGCGCCGGCCGAGTACATTCTTGTCAGCAAGCTGGCGTACCGCGGGTTCGGCGATCCCGCTCGCGGCGATATCATCGTGTTCCTGGACTGGAACAACCAGCAGGACTACATCAAGCGGGTCATCGGCCTGCCCGGCGAGAGTGTTGACGTGCACGACGGGGCGGTCTGGATCGACGGCGCGCGGCTGGACGAGCCGTACTTGAACGGCGTCCCGACGGGCGGCGGCGGAGGTCCACGAACGCTCGGCGAGAAAGAGTACTACGTACTCGGCGACAATCGGGGCAACTCGAGCGACTCGCGGATCCATGGCCCGCTGCCCCGCGATCACATCGTCGGCCGCGCCTGGCTCACGTACTGGCCGCTGGGCCTGTTCGGGTGGATTGGACGCGGCCAAGGAACGGCGACGTCCTCGGGCTGAACGCGCGTCCGCGTTGACGACCACTTCATTAAGGCGATAATAACCTCCGCGGCGCCGACGGCGCCGATCCTCATGGGACGAGTCCGATCGTGTCGATGCACCCTCTGTCGTTTCGCCAGCCCACCCCTTCGTCCGCCCGCCTGGCGCGGTCCGCGCGCGCCGTCGCGATCGAGCGGGACGGCATGGCGTGGCCCCCTGCGCCGTGGGAGGCTACGCTCGAAGCGGCCGGAACGCCGCGCGCGCCGATCGCCGCGTTGACGTGGCGGGACATCGTCGAGACCGCCGTGTTGACGCTGATCGTGTCGGTGGCCGTGCACGCGGGCATTCAGAGCCGCCAGGTCGAAGGGGCGAGCATGCAGCCGACACTTCACACGGGCGAGCGCGTCCTGGTCAACAAGCTGGCCTATTGGAGCTTCGGCCAACCGCAGCGCGGCGACGTCGTCGTGTTCCACGCCTGGACGCAGCACGAGGACTTCATCAAGCGGATCATCGGACTGCCGGGCGATACCGTCGAGGTGAAGGACAACCATGTGTACGTGAACAACGCGCCCCTCGAAGAACCGTACCTCGATCAGCCGACGTCCGGCCAGGAAGGTCCGGTCCACGTCGGCGCCGACGAGGTGTTCGTGATGGGCGATAACCGCGGCAACTCCAGCGACTCCCGCCACTACGGGCCGTTGCCGGAGGACGAGATCGTCGGCAAGGCGTGGCTGCGCTACTGGCCCATGGGCGTGGCCGGGTTGATCCCGGACGGCGATGCGTTCGCCCGCGACACCGATGCGCCGTAGGCGCGGCGCAGGGCCGAACGCCGTCGGCGGAGCGGAATCACACCCGTGAGCAAGGCGAAGACGATGTTCGTCTGCGCCGAGTGCGGCGCGAGCCAGCCGCGCTGGGCCGGCCAGTGCGGCGCGTGCCGGGCGTGGAACACGCTGCGCGAGATGGCAGTGCCGGATGGTGCGCACCATGCCGTCCTGCGCGGTCCGCTCGAACCGAGCCAGGCGGTTGCGCTGAGCGCGATCGCCGCCGACGCGGCCCCGCGGCTCATCGTGCCGATCGGCGAGCTGAACCGGCTGCTCGGCGGCGGCATCGTACCGGGCAGCCTGATCCTGCTCGGTGGTGAGCCGGGCATCGGCAAGAGCACGCTGGTCCTGCAGGCGGCGGCCCGGCTGGCCGAGGTGGCGGGGCCGGTTCTGTACGTTTCGGGCGAGGAGTCGGCGCAGCAGCTCAAGCTGCGCGCCCAGCGGCTTGGCCTGCCGGGCGACGGCTTGTACGTGCTGGCGGAGACGAACCTGGACGCAGTGCTAGTGGAGATCGAGCGAATCGGTCCCGGCGCCGTCGTCGTGGACAGCATCCAGACGGTCTATCTGCCCGAGGTGACGTCTACCGCGGGCTCGGTGACCCAGGTGCGCGAGAGCGCGGCGCGCCTGATGCGGATCGCCAAGTCGCGCGGGCTGCCGATTATCCTGATCGGCCACGTGACGAAGTCGGGCGATCTGGCGGGACCGCGCGTCCTCGAGCACATGGTCGATGTCGTGCTGCAGCTCGAGGGCGACCGGTACCACAGCTACCGCTTGCTGCGGAGCGTGAAGAACCGCTTCGGCTCGACGAACGACGTCGGCGTGTTCGAGATGCGCGGCGAGGGGATGGTCGAGATCCCGAACCCGTCCGAGGTGTTCCTGGCAGAGCGCCTCGCCGGCGCATCCGGCAGCTGCGTGACGGTGACGATGGAGGGCACGCGCCCGCTGTTGGTCGAGGTGCAGGCGCTGGTGAGCCAGGTGCAGGGCCCCGTGCCGCCGCGGCGGATGGCGAACGGCATCGACACCAACCGGCTTCTGCTGCTCGTGGCGGTGCTGGCCAAGCGCTTCGGCATGCCGCTCGGCAACGCCGACGTGTTCGTCAACGTCGTCGGCGGCATGCACATCAACGAGCCCGCACTCGATCTGGCCGTCGCGCTGGCCATCGTCTCGAGCGGACGCGGGGCGCCGGTGGCGGACGACCTCGTGATCCTGGGCGAAATCGGGCTGTCGGGCGAGCTGCGCAGCGTCGGGCAGATCGAGCGGCGCCTGAGCGAGGCGGCCAAGTTCGGCTACCGGCGCGCCCTCGTGCCATCCGGGGCGCTCACCCGACCGCTGGACGTAAGTGGGCTCACGCCGATCGGTGTGCGGACGCTCGGCGCGGCGCTGGACGCCGCCCTCGGCGCGCGGCAGGCGGGGGGCGACGTGGGCGCGGATTGACGTTGACGGTCCGTACGGCCGCAGCGTCGGCGTCTGCGCGCGTCTCGCCCCGTCCGCGTTCGCCGTGCCCGAGACGGATCGCTACAATCGCTGCGGCGTCGCGGCCCGCCCGCCAGCCCGTCATCCCGCCATCTCGATGTCCCGATTTCCCGCCATCCCAACCCGTGGCCGCACCGCGACGGCCGTCGGCAGGAGCCCCGCATGCACGACATCCGCACGTTCCGCGACCACCCCGACGCGATCCGACGGGCGCTCGCTCGCCGCGGCGAGGACGTCGACGTCGTCGACGAGATCCGGACGCTGGACGAAGAACGGCGCGCCATCCTCACCGAGCTCGAGGCGCTGAAGGCGACGCGAAACACGGAGTCCAAGCGGATCGGCGCGATGCGCGACGCCGCAGAGCGGAACGCCGCTATCGCCGCGATGCGCGAGGTCAACCTGCGGATCGATGCGCTGGATGCGCGCGTGGCCGAGGTCGATGGCACGCTGCACGCCAAGATGAACGGCGTGCCGAACAGCCCGCTGGACAGCGTGCCGGATGGCGCGAGCGCGGCGGAAAACGTCGTCCTGCGCGAGGTCGGCCAACGCCGCGATCCGGCGGACGACGTCCAGCCCCACTGGGACATCGGACCCGCGCTCGGGCTGATCGACTTCGAGCGGGGCGTGCGGATGAGCGGAAGCCGCTTCTACGTGCTGCGCGGCGCCGGGGCGCGGCTCCAGCGGGCGTTGGTCCAGTGGATGCTCGACTTTCACGCGGACCGCGGTTATGTCGAGATCGCCCCGCCCTACATCGTCCGCGAGGCGTGCATGTGGCACGCGGGCCAGCTGCCCAAGTTCCGCGACAACCTGTATCACGACGCGGAGGAGGACTTCTGGCTCGTTCCGACGGCCGAGGTGCCGCTGACGAACATGCACGTCGACGAGATCCTGCCCGCCGAATCGCTGCCGATCCACTACGTGGCCTACACGCCGTGCTTCCGGCGCGAGAAGATGAGCGCGGGCAGCGACGTGCGGGGCATCAAGCGCGGCCACCAGTTCGACAAGGTCGAGATGTTCAAGTTCACGACGCCCGAGGACTCCGCCGACGCGCTGGCGGCGATGCTGGCGGACGGCGAGGCGGTCCTGGCCGCGCTCGGTCTGCCCTATCGGGTGCTCCAGCTGTGCGCCGGAGACCTCGGGTTCGGCTCGACCGTCACGTACGACCTCGAGGTCTGGGCGCCCGGCTGCGGCGAGTGGCTCGAGGTCAGCTCGATATCGGACTTCGGCAGCTTCCAGGCGCGCCGCGCGAACATCCGCTACCGGCCCGAGCCCGGCGCCGCGGCGGTCCCAATCCACACGCTCAATGGCTCCGGCCTTGGAGTGCCTCGCGTCATGATCGCCATCCTCGAGCACTACCAGCAGCCGGATGGCACAATCCGCGTCCCGGACGTCCTGCGCGACCGCGTCGGCGCCGACGTGATCGGCGGCTAGATGGCTGCGCCGCGGCGGTCGATCCGCGTCTTGGACGATCTCTCGATCGCCCGGATCGCGGCCGGCGAGGTGGTCGAGCGGCCGGCTTCGGTGGTCAAAGAGCTCGTCGAGAACGCCCTGGACGCCGGAGCGCGGCGGATCGACGTGCGCATCGACGGCGGCGGGCTGCGGCGCATCGAGGTCGAGGACGATGGCGGCGGGATCGCGGCGGACGAGTTGGCGCTGGCGTTCACGCGCCACGCCACGAGCAAGATCCTAAGCGCGGACGATCTCGAGACCGTCGTCAGCCTTGGGTTTCGGGGCGAAGCGCTGGCCTCGATCGCGTCCGTGAGCCACGTGACGGTGGTTTCGCGCATGCCGGACGAGGCGCTCGGGTTGCGGCTGCGGATCGACAACGGCCGGCCGCTCGGCCACGAGCCGACGACGGCCGCGGTCGGCACTCGGCTGACCGTTGAGAACCTGTTCAACGCGCTGCCGGCGCGGCTCAAGTTCCAGAAGAGCGAAGCGACGGAAGCCGGCCGCGTCGGCGAGTGGCTGGCGCGGCTGGCGTTTGCCCATCCGCACGTCGCGTTCTCCCTTGCGCGGGGCGCGCGCACGACGCTGCGCACCATCGGCGACGGCGACCGACGCGCGGTGCTCGCCGCCGTCCTGGGCGACGACGTCGCGGCCACGCTGTTAGAGGTGGATCATGCGGCGGACGGCATCCGCGTGCACGGCCTGGTCGGTCCGCCGCACGTCCAGCGCGCGAACCGTGGCGGCATCGCGTTGTTCGCCGGCGGCCGCTGGATCCAAAGCCCGCGGCTTACCCACGCCGTCGTGGAGGCCTATCACGCGTTGATTCCGTCCGGCCGCTACCCGGTCGCGTGGCTGCAGATCGACGTCCCGCCCGAGACGATCGACGTGAACGTGCATCCCGCGAAGATCGAGGTCCGGTTCCGGCACGCGGACGCGGTGTGGCACGCGGTGCAGCGCGCGGTGCGCGGCGCCGTCACGGGCCTCGCGCCGGTCGCGCCGTTGGGCGCCGGCTTCACGGCGCTCGGTGTCGGACACCGGTCGGGCGGCGGCGGGATGCGAACGGGCGGGGCGGGGGCCAGCGGCGAGGGTCGACCGGCCGAGCCGTGGCCCTGGGCACGGAGCGACGAACCGGCCGGCGAGGGCGGCGCGTGGCGCATCGCGGACGCGCTGT
>JBDTSC010000039.1:0-15574 GCA_039931375.1 Ardenticatenales bacterium | reverse complement strand
ACGCGCTTCGTGATCGGCATCCGGCGGTCGCGGCCGAACGCGCGGGCGGTGATCTTGATCCCGGGCGGCGACTGGCGGCGCTTGTACTCGGCGCGATCGACCATGCGGGCGATCTGCTCGACGACGGCGCGGTCGGCGCCGAGGCGCTCGACGATCTCTTCCACGCTCATCTCGTCCTCGACGTAGCCGACCAGGATGGGGTCGAGGACGGCGTACGGCGGGAGCGTGTCCTGGTCCGTCTGGTTCGGGCGCAGCTCGGCCGTGGGCGGCCGGTCGATCGTGCGCTCGGGGATCACGGGCGTCGCGCCCTGGGCGTTGCGCCAGCGGGCCAGGTCGTAGACCAGCGTCTTCACGACGTCCTTGATCGGCGCGAAGCCGCCCGCCGTGTCGCCGTACAGCGTCGAGTAGCCGACCGCCGTCTCGCTCTTGTTGCCGGTGGTCAGCACCATCCAACCGAATTTGTTGGACAGCGCCATCAGCACGTTGCCGCGGATGCGGGACTGGATGTTCTCCTCGGTCGTGTCCGGCTCGCGGCCGGCGAACGGAGCAGCGAGCATGTCCAGGTAGCTCTGAAAGGCGTCGTCGATGCCGATCGCGAGGAACTCGATCCCTTGGCGCGCGCACAGGTCCGCCGCGTCCGCGAGGCTCTCGGGCGCCGAGTAGCGCGTCGGCATCCCGACGCAACAGACGGCCGCGGCGCCTAGCGCGTCCGCGGCCAGCGTCGCCACGAGCGCGGAGTCGATGCCGCCCGACAGGCCCAGCACGACGCGCTGGAAGCCGTTCTTCCCGACGTAGTCGCGCGTGCCCAACGTGAGGGCGGCCCACGTCTCCGCCAGATCGGCCAGCGGCGCCGGGCCGGGCGCGGCCGCGGACCGTAGCGGCACGGGCGCCGGGTCGGGGCGGACGGCGGGCGAGGGGACGTCGGTGAGCGCGATCTCGTCGGGCACGCGGTCGTCGTCGCCGAACGGAGCGGCGGTGCTGGCGAGGAGCCGCGCGGCGCCGAAGCGCGCCTTGCGGGAGCGCGGGTCGAGCAGGCGCTCGCGGAAGACCTCGTCCAGGTGCAGGTCGACCACGAAGAGGTCCGGCGCGAACGACGCGCCGCGGGCGATGATGTCGCCCGTCGGGCCGACCACCAGGCTGTTGCCGTCGAACAGCAGCTCGTCCTGGCCGCCGACGACGTTGCAGTAGACCAGGAAGGCGACGTTGTCCGAGGCGCGCGTGCGCAGCATCCGCTCGCGGTGCCGCTGCTTGTCCTGCACGAACGGCGAGGCGGAGATGTTGAGCAGCAGCGCCGCACCGGTGCGCGCCTGCTCCTCGGCCGGCCCGGTCGGGTACCAGATGTCCTCGCAGATGCTCACCCCGAAGCGGGCGTCACCGCGGGCGTACACGGGCGCGCGGCGGCCGCCGCGGAAGTAGCGCTCCTCGTCGAAGACGCCGTAGTTCGGCAGGTAGACCTTGTGGTACACGTCCGCGACGCGCCCATCGTGCAGGACGGCGGCCGCGTTGAACAGATCACCCGCGGCCCGGTCCGCGAAGCCGACGACGGCCGTCAGGCCGGCCGTGTGGCGGGCGATCTCGGCCACCGCGGCCTCGTTGGCGGCGACGAACGACGGGCGCAGGAGCAGGTCCTCGGGCGGGTAGCCGCACACGGCCAGCTCGGGCACCACGACCAGCTCGGCGCCGGCGCGCCGTGCGTCGGCCAGCGCGTCGACGATCTGCGCCGTGTTCGCGGCGATGTCGCCGACGCGCACGTCCAGCTGGGCGACGGCGATGCGGAGGGTGTTCGTCGTCATCCGTTGCGCCTGGTCACGGCTCAGCGCGGCGCGGCGGCGGTCAGCTGGGCCAGCCAGCGCCGCTCGAGCTGCGTGAGGCTGTCGCCCGTGGCCGCCGCGTAGTCGGGCAAGGTCCGCTCGGCTGGATCGCCGTCCCCGCGCGGGCCGTCGATCTTGACCGTCGTCTTGGGCATGGCGAGCACCGTGTCCAGCCCATACTGGTCGATCAACCAACCGACGAAAGCCGTGCGGACGTTGTAGACGCGGTCGCGGCGGGCGATGCACGGCTCGCCGTCCGGCGGCACGAGGCCGATCGGGTCGGCCACGGAGACGTAGTCGCCGTCCGCCAGGTAGCGGCGCGCGGCATCGTCCCAGCTGTCGAAGCCCTGCCACGCCAGCGCGTACGCGCCGGCCGTCCAATTGGCGATCCCTTCGGTCAGGACGCCGTCGCCGACGAACGCATCGTCCATCGTCAGGTGGTGGGCCATCTCGTGCGCCAGGACGGCGCGGATCTGCAGGTCGGACGTGTCGGGGCCGATGAACACGAGGATCAGCGGCGTCGTGCGCCCATCGTCCGGCGGCGCCGCCAGGCCGCGGGCCGGACAGGCGGCCTCGTAGCTGCGGCTGAACACGATCCCGACGGGCCGTGTCGGCAGGTCGCGGCCGAGGCGATCGCCGGCGTAGTCCAGGATGCTCTCGAGGCGCGGCGTCCAGCGTTGGACGGCGGAGGTCAGGACGGCGTCGTCCGGATCGGCCGCGTAGACGGCAAAGTGGAACGTCGACGTGAGCGGCGTCCAGCCGTGGAGCGTCGGGATCGGCGGCCAGTCGACGGCCAGCTGGCTGACGCCGTCCGAGGCGGGTGGCGACGCGTCCGCGGCGTCCGCCGCGTCGCCCGCGGTCCCACCGGACGACGCGGTCCCACCGGTCGAGGCGGTCGCTTCGGTCGACTTGGTCCCCTCGGTGGCTGCGCGGGTCGTTCCGGCCGCGAGCGGAGCGGCGCCGGTTGCCCGGTCGGTGGTCGGGTCGGCGGTGCGCTTGGACTGACCGCGCGGCGATGGGGCCGGCGCGACTTCGTCGTCGGCGGGCGAGGCGTGGTCGGCCGGCGGGCGCGGGCGGTCCGCCACGCGCGGCGTCGGGCCGCCGAAGCCGACGAGCGCGCCGCCGACGACGACGGTCAGGACGAGCCAGGCGGCCAGGGCGAAGCCGGTGCACACGACGGCGAGGGCGGCCAGGATCTTGGCGAGCGACATGGGACGGGCCTTTCAGCCGCGATCGCCGCCGAGGGCGGCGTCGGTGATGGGGTTGGGATCGATGGCCGGCGGCGTCCCTTCGACCAGCGTCGTCGCGAAGACGGAGGCGAACGCCGCCAGGAACGCCGGCCGCACCTCCGCCAGCTCGATCGGACGCCCCAGCAGGCTGGCCATCGACACCGTGATGACGCCGGACAGGCCGCACGGGACGATCCAATCGAAGTGCGCGAGCGTCGGGTCGACGTTGAGCGCGACGCCATGATACGTGATCCAGCGCTCGATCCGTACCCCGAGCGCTGCGACCTTGCCGAGCGGCGCCTCGTGCGGGCCGCTGATCGCGCCGTCGCGGGGGCCGAGCCGCACCCAGACGCCGGTCTCCAGGCCCGTGCGCACCTCGCCCGCGATGCCGAACGCCGCGAGCGTCCGGACGACGACCTCGAGGAGAGACAGGCTGTACCAGCGCACGTCCGGGCGAAAGCCGTGCAGGTCGAGGATCGGGTACGCGACCAGCTGGCCGGGCCCGTGGTACGTGACGTCCCCGCCCCGCTCCACCGCCTGCACGTCGATGCCGGCCGCGGCCAGCTCGGCGGCCGGCCGCAGGACGTGATCGGCCTGGGCGCGGCGGCCGAGCGTGAGAACGGCGTCGTGCTCCACCAGCAGGAGCGTGTCGGCGCCGCCGCCGCCCTTGCGCGCCTCGACGAGGCGATGCTGCAGGTCCCAGACGGGCGCGTAGGGACGGCGACCGAGGTCGATCCACTCGACGCGGCGCGGCGGCACGGCCGGGTCGAGCGGGCGCGGCGGGCGGGCGTCAGCGGTCGGCGGGGGCGGTCGCCCGGCCGGTGAGCGATCGGTCATGGCGTCCGCCGGTTGTTCTTGGCGACCGGCAGCCACACCGCATACGGTGCGGGCGTCGACGACGGCTGGTCGGACGTCGGCGGCGGGTTTGCGGTCGGCGGCGCGTCGTCCGTGGGCTCGAGGGTCGGCGTCAGGCGCGGCGTGAACGTGGCCAAAGGAGTCGCCGTCGGCTCGTCCGTCGGGGTCGGCTCATCCGTCGGGGTCGCGGTGGCCGTGGCGGTTGGCGCATCGGTGGCCGACGGGCCGGGGCTCGGGCCGGCGGTCGGCGGGAGGATTGGGGTCGGAATGCCGGGCAGCAGGGTCGGGACGTCCAGCGTCGGCGGCGCCGACGGCAGCGGAGGCTGTAGCGGGGCGGCCGTCGGCATCCCAGCGCGTGGCGCGCGAGCGGTGGTCCAGACGGCCGCGGCCAGCACGAGGGCGGTCCCGAGGACGGCGGCGTCCCCGAGACTCAGCGCCCGCCGCGGCGTGGGCGGCCGGACCGCTTTCATCGCGGCGCCGCGGGACGGGCCAGCGCCTCGGGCCGCCCACGGACGAATGCGTCCCCGTCCATCGGCCCCTTGCCGGGCGGCTGAACGACGCGCAGAAGCAGGCCGCCGTCGGTCGTCCAGAGCACCGGCCAGCCATGGTCGACGGTTAGCTCCGAGGCGAGCGGCGAGGTCGAGGCCGACGGCACGCCGACCGACCCGGCGATCACCTCGGCGCGCATCACCTTCAGCACCGAGCCATCGGCCAACGGCAGCCATGCGCCCGGCCACGGCTGCATCGCCCGCACCCGCCGCTCGAGCGCCGCCGCTCCCTCGGCGGCGTCTAGGCGGCCGTCGTCGCGCGTCAGGCGGGGGGCGAGCGTGGCGTGGGCGTCGTCTTGCGAGACGGCGAGGGCGGTGCCGTCGAACCAGGCCGGCAGCGTGGCGACGAGCAGGTGCGCGCCGAGGACGGCCAGGCGCTCCGTCAGCTCGACGGCGGTATCGTCCGGCCCAATCGGCGTCGTCCCCTTGGCCACCATCGGCCCGGTGTCGAGGCCGGCGTCCATCCGCATGATCGTCACGCCCGTCTCGGGGTCGCCGGCGAGGATCGCGCGCTGGATCGGTGCGGCGCCCCGCCAGCGCGGCAGGAGCGAGGCGTGGACGTTGAGCGCGCCGTACCGCGGGCGGTCGAGGACGGCGGGCGGGAGGAGCAGGCCGTACGCGGCGACGACGACGAGGTCGGGGGCGAGGTCGGCCAGCGCGGCGAGGGCGGCCTCGGCGCCGGCGCCGCGGCGGAGCGACGGGGGTTGGAACACCGGCACGCCGGCATCGAGGGCGCGCGCCTTCACGGGCGATGGGGCGACGCGGCGGCCGCGGCCGGCGGGGCGGTCGGGTTGGGTGAAGACGGCGACGACGTCAATGCGAGTGGCTGTGAGGACGGCGGCGGCGGCGCCGTTCGTGGGGGCGCCGTCGGCGTCGGCGGCGGCACCCAGGAGCGCGTCTAGGGTCGGGACGGCGAAGGCGGGGGTGCCCATGAAGACGACGCGGGGGCGGAAAGTGGGGGGCATAGCGGCGATTATAGCGGCTCGGTCGCCGTCGGCTCGGCAGTCCGGCGCCGTGAAGGGCGGCCGAGCCGTGACGCGATCGACAGCCACGTCGGCTCAGGGGGACTGGCGCAGAACTGCCGACTTGGGGGCAGACATTGTGGGCCGGCGACCATCGCCAGGAGCGTTGCCCTTCGGAAATGTTGCGCCGGATCCGCTCAGGGCGATCGTAGCTGGCCGGCGGCAAACGCGTTGTTCCGTGAGGCATCGAGGGCGATGCTCGCGCCGCCGGCGATGCTGCATGCTTCGCATGAGGCGCTGTTCGACTGGCCGCCCGTGATCGTCGCGTAGAGGGCGTTGGGCGTGAGCGCGTGCTTCGTGCCGCCGAGGACGGCCGACCAGTCACCCTGGACGACGTTCTCCGTCCCGCCGGCGGCGAGCGTCCAGTAGCCGTCGGACCGATTGCGGGAGCCGCCGATCGCCACCGCCGCATCGCCCGTGATCGCGTTCTCGACGCCGCCGAGCGACGCACTGAAGTCGCCGGCGGCCGTGTTCTCGTGCCCGCCGACGAGCGCGGCGTATTGACCTTCCGAGTCGTTGTGGACGCCCGTCACGACGCCGCCCCACGACGTGTAGTTGTTGGCAGAGCCCACGACGAGGTTGTGCGATCCGCCGCGCCGGTCCTCCGGCCTCCCGTCTAGGGCGAACCCGCCGCGCAGCTCGTTGTAGCCGACGATGAGGTTGCCCTTGCCGTTCGGCTCGGCGTCCGTCTTGCCAGCGCCGCTTACGACGTAGACGTTCACGCCGCTGAAGATCACGTCGTCGCCCTGGCGGCGGACGCCGGCGAGCGTCGCTTCCAACGCCGCAACCCGATCGGCCAGTCCCGCCTGCTGTGCCGTCGTGGGCTGAACCGCCACGGGCAGGTATGCCCGCGCCGCCGGCGGGGTCTGCGCGACGACGCTGCGCGCGAGGTCCGCGCCGCCGTACAGCGCCAAGGCGTAGACGATCGTCCGGGCGAACGCGGCGGCATGAAGGGTCGAGCGGGACATGATGCGCTCCTGGGGTCGCGAACGGCGAGTGGCTTCGGAGACATTCGGCGAATCGATGAATCGATGCCGCGGGGTCGCGGCCGGCGGCTATCGTCCCCGCCAGAACGCGCTCGGCGGGCACGGGATGAGTCGGGCGACGCCGCGAAAGACGTCGGCGAGGTCAGCCGCGTCGGCGAGCGGATGGTAGTCCTCGGGCCGGCTGGCGATGCGCGCGAGCGCCTCGTCGTCCACGTCCGCGCCAAGGCCGACGGTGATCATCTGCACGCCGGATGCCTTCGCCTCGGCCGCCCGCGCCTCGGCCAGCGCCGGCCCGCCGTCCGTGCGCCCGTCCGTCAGGATGACGATCGCCGCCTTGTGCGCACCGGCATGCCGCGGCCCCTTCACCTCCCGCACCGCCGTCGCGATCCCGTCCTCGAGCCGCGTCCCACTCGCGACCGCGATGCTCGCCAGTGCCGCCGCCAGTGCGCCGCGACTTGTCGTCAGCCGCTGGGCCAGCGTTGCGGTCTGGTTGAACGTGACGATCCCGGCCTGATCGCCCGCCTCAAGCCGCAGCTCCGCCAGGAACGCCGCCGCCGCGGTCGTGGCCGCCTCCAGCTTCGTCTGCGCGCTGCCCTGTGCCGCCGGCTCCAACATCGACCGGCTGCTGTCCAGCGCGAGGACGACGTCGACGCGCGCTTCGGTGGGCGTGCAGCGTTCGGCCAGGGCCAGGGGCAGCCAGGCGTGCATGGGGGTTGCGGAGGCTGTCGCGGTCGAGGTGGGCGGCGCGGAGGCGGTGCGGGTGGGTGTGGCTGTTCGCGTCGACGTGGGGGTTGCCGTCGGGTCATCCGTGCGGCTGGGCGTGGGCGTCGGTGTCGGTTCGAGACCGTTGAAGGTGAAGATGTCGTTGACGATGTTCATCTCGCCCTCGGGACAGACGGTGTATGTCTGCCTCTCCGTCAAGCTCCGCCCCCCGTCCTCCACCCGCCACGACTGCGCGTCCACGGGACCGCTCGCCTCGCCGGCGGCGATGATGTACTCGCCGTCCTGGCTCCAGGCGATGGGCGCCACCTTGTGACGGTTGCCGTCAGGGCCGAGGATCTTGCCGCGAGGCAGGAACTTTACAGGCGGCGTAACGTCGATGAGTGATCGCTGCTCGAGCGTCCGGGCGTCGGTTGACAGCGCGTAGATCCCGATCTGACTCAAGCCATGGATCGCCAACAGACCTCGGTTCGACCCGAACGACGAGTCAATCGCGACGCCGCCGACAGCGTGGCCATTGAGGGGGAGGTGAGACAGCGGCTTGATGAACCCCGGGATCGGCACGACCCAGCTTTCCCGCACCTCTAGATCCGCCACGATGATGCTCGCCTGATCCCAATAATTGACAATGAGATAGCGTCCATCGGGTGTTAGCGTGCTGAAGGTTACATTGGCACCAAGGTAGAAGGTTTCGGAGGCGCTGACGATGCTATCTGGGTCGGGATAAGGGTGATTGGTGGGAATGAAAATGGGAGGCGCCGCTTCCGTCATCGTATCGATCGACAACGTGCCGACGATTGCCTCCGCCGGCCATTGAAGCGGCTCGGCCACAAAGTGGACCAGACGCCCGTCCGGCGACAGCTGCAGATCGCTCGGCACCGGCGGCCCCGACACGAAGCGCGACCCAGCAAAGATTCGAGTGCCGACGACGAAGCTTCCGGATCGCGGTCCGAGTCGGCCGGCGCGCCACTCTACGTCGTCCCACTTCTTGTCTTGCCAGCTAAATTTGTCGATCTGGTACTGCAGTCCGGAGGCGACTGAAGGGCGGTCGTTAGTAGCCATGATGAGCCACTGGCCATCACGGGTAATAGCAACGGGACCGAAGTCACTAGCATTCGGATATATTCCGCTCGCTTGCGTGACCGTGATAGCACGTTCGATGATACGAAGGATGTTGTCACTACAGCTCATGAGCCCTGAAGAAAGGCACGACACTGCGACCACATCGCCGCCACGCAACCCTAACTTGAACTCGGGAAAGTTTGACTTGAGCGCGCCAGAGCCCCTTGATGCGACAACTATATTCCGTGCCCAATCCCCTGCAAGTTGAGCGGGCGCGTCGATGAGCGGAGGGCTTGACCAAACGGGCTCCGTTTGCCCGATCCTCGCCCCAACGATGGACTCACAGCCTTCGCCGCCTGTGGGTCCATCGGCCCATGTCTCATCATGTGTGAGCCAGAAAGTTGGATTCGTCTCCGTTGCTGATCTGCGTGCAGAGCCGAGAGGGCGTGATCCGTCGCGCATCGGTTCCATTCCCACTGCGGCTGGGGCGCGCTCATTTTGTATTCGTAACGCTGTTGCTGGCTGAGTCCGGAATGCGATGATGCCGAGGCTGCCGACGACAAGCGCAAGGCACACTTGGGATACGGACGACGATCGGATCCATCTCTCTTTCAACAAAGAGGGCCTCCGCAATAGACAGGTTAGCCGTCGAACAATCGCAGCGCCACGAGGATCCTGGTGGAGTCACAGTGATCGAAGCCGCAGGGGCCGGATCGATGTCCGGCCCCTGCGGAGCGTATCTCAGTGTACCCGCTCATTTTCTTTCTATAGCGGATCACCATGGCTGGGAAGTTCGCCACACTGGTCGATATCGGGCACTCGAACGGCGCGCGTGCCGGGAAGGGATTGCCAATGCGTAGTCCCGGCCGCACATGGAGGTTAGTGAGATAGCTCGAACAGTTGCTTTTGAACGCGTCACCATCCCCCACGCCCTTTCCGGACCACGCAGCTCGCATCGGAAAGAACGTCGCAGTGGTAGGCGACGCGTCGGCCTCGGTTGTCGAGCACGAAACGGTCGGCTTCCGTAGCATGTCCACTTGAATCGTCGCATCCGTCGAATCACCCCCACAATTCGCCGCCGAGGTGATCGTTGGGGGGGGAAGTAGCGTCGACGCACCACCGGGCACGGCACAATTGTTCGTGCCATTCCCAGTCACAATCGTGTCGTCCACCAAGGTCCAAATGCAGTTCTGGGCTCGCCACGTCGTACCGGTATCGCGCTGTACCTCGAACGTTAGCCTCTCGGTCTGATCGTCACACGGACAAGCCGCATCGTTCGCCGACCAATAGATGGCGTCAAGCGTGAGGGTGACAGTGTTGCCAGCATCCACATGTGGACTCACCTTCTTAAGGTTCGACTGCCCAACGCCAAACCGGTGTTGCAATCGAAGCCCCGTCCGCACTGCACTCGGCGTCGCGGTCCCAGCGCCTACGGTGCAATTCGTGATCGTCCCGCACGTGTCGTTGTCAATGCTCTGGGCAGATGCGTGCTGGCTCGACGGCCCCGATCCACGGCTGAGGAGAAAGCCGAGATTATGCAAAAAAACGGGAATGTCAAGCACATCAGCCCACGACGAGGGTGCGGACTGGTCGTATTACGGCCCGCACCTCACCCCACTTGCGTCCTCCCCGACCGCCGTACAATCGCCGCCTCACCCACGCCATACGGGCGCCGCGCCAGCCCACTCGAAGCGGGAGCACGATGGTCACCGACATCCGATGGCCTCGCCGCATCCCGGAACTCTGCGTTGTGGTCTCGGTCGTTGCACTATGCGGCGGCTGCCGCTTCCCCGCTCCAATCCCAGGGCCCCGCCCCACCATCACCCCAACCCCCACGCGCACACTCACACCCACGACGACGCCCACACCTACCGCCACCCCGACGCCCACATTCCCGCCCGACGCCTACGTCGACCCGCCGTCGCTCAACATCCGCGGCGGCCGCGGCCGGCGGGGCGGTCGGGTTGGGTGAAGACGGCGACGACGGTGACGAGGGGAGTGGGGGCTGTGTCGACGGCGGCGGAAGTGTCGACGGCCGTGGCTGTGTCGACGGCGGCGGAAGTGTCGACGGCAGCGGGACGGGCGATGGTACCGAGCAGCGCGTCTAGGGTCGGGACGGCGAAGGCGGGGGTGCCCATGAAGACGACGCGGGGGCGGAAAGTGGGGGGCATAGCGGCGATTATAGCGGCTCGGTCGCCGTCGGCTCGGCAGTCCGGCGCCGTGAAGGGCGGCCGAGCCGTGACGCGATCGACAGCCACGTCGGCTCAGGGGGACTGGCGCAGAACTGCCGACTTGGGGGCAGACATTGTGGGCCGGCGACCATCGCCAGGAGCGTTGCCCTTCGGAAATGTTGCGCCGGATCCGCTCAGGGCGATCGTAGCTGGCCGGCGGCAAACGCGTTGTTCCGTGAGGCATCGAGGGCGATGCTCGCGCCGCCGGCGATGCTGCATGCTTCGCATGAGGCGCTGTTCGACTGGCCGCCCGTGATCGTCGCGTAGAGGGCGTTGGGCGTGAGCGCGTGCTTCGTGCCGCCGAGGACGGCCGACCAGTCACCCTGGACGACGTTCTCCGTCCCGCCGGCGGCGAGCGTCCAGTAGCCGTCGGACCGATTGCGGGAGCCGCCGATCGCCACCGCCGCATCGCCCGTGATCGCGTTCTCGACGCCGCCGAGCGACGCACTGAAGTCGCCGGCGGCCGTGTTCTCGTGCCCGCCGACGAGCGCGGCGTATTGACCTTCCGAGTCGTTGTGGACGCCCGTCACGACGCCGCCCCACGACGTGTAGTTGTTGGCAGAGCCCACGACGAGGTTGTGCGATCCGCCGCGCCGGTCCTCCGGCCTCCCGTCTAGGGCGAACCCGCCGCGCAGCTCGTTGTAGCCGACGATGAGGTTGCCCTTGCCGTTCGGCTCGGCGTCCGTCTTGCCAGCGCCGCTTACGACGTAGACGTTCACGCCGCTGAAGATCACGTCGTCGCCCTGGCGGCGGACGCCGGCGAGCGTCGCTTCCAACGCCGCAACCCGATCGGCCAGTCCCGCCTGCTGTGCCGTCGTGGGCTGAACCGCCACGGGCAGGTATGCCCGCGCCGCCGGCGGGGTCTGCGCGACGACGCTGCGCGCGAGGTCCGCGCCGCCGTACAGCGCCAAGGCGTAGACGATCGTCCGGGCGAACGCGGCGGCATGAAGGGTCGAGCGGGACATGATGCGCTCCTGGGGTCGCGAACGGCGAGTGGCTTCGGAGACATTCGGCGAATCGATGAATCGATGCCGCGGGGTCGCGGCCGGCGGCTATCGTCCCCGCCAGAACGCGCTCGGCGGGCACGGGATGAGTCGGGCGACGCCGCGAAAGACGTCGGCGAGGTCAGCCGCGTCGGCGAGCGGATGGTAGTCCTCGGGCCGGCTGGCGATGCGCGCGAGCGCCTCGTCGTCCACGTCCGCGCCAAGGCCGACGGTGATCATCTGCACGCCGGATGCCTTCGCCTCGGCCGCCCGCGCCTCGGCCAGCGCCGGCCCGCCGTCCGTGCGCCCGTCCGTCAGGATGACGATCGCCGCCTTGTGCGCACCGGCATGCCGCGGCCCCTTCACCTCCCGCACCGCCGTCGCGATCCCGTCCTCGAGCCGCGTCCCACTCGCGACCGCGATGCTCGCCAGTGCCGCCGCCAGTGCGCCGCGACTTGTCGTCAGCCGCTGGGCCAGCGTTGCGGTCTGGTTGAACGTGACGATCCCGGCCTGATCGCCCGCCTCAAGCCGCAGCTCCGCCAGGAACGCCGCCGCCGCGGTCGTGGCCGCCTCCAGCTTCGTCTGCGCGCTGCCCTGTGCCGCCGGCTCCAACATCGACCGGCTGCTGTCCAGCGCGAGGACGACGTCGACGCGCGCTTCGGTGGGCGTGCAGCGTTCGGCCAGGGCCAGGGGCAGCCAGGCGTGCATGGGGGTTGCGGAGGCTGTCGCGGTCGAGGTGGGCGGCGCGGAGGCGGTGCGGGTGGGTGTGGCTGTTCGCGTCGACGTGGGGGTTGCCGTCGGGTCATCCGTGCGGCTGGGCGTGGGCGTCGGTGTCGGTTCGAGACCGTTGAAGGTGAAGATGTCGTTGACGATGTTCATCTCGCCCTCGGGACAGACGGTGTATGTCTGCCTCTCCGTCAAGCTCCGCCCCCCGTCCTCCACCCGCCACGACTGCGCGTCCACGGGACCGCTCGCCTCGCCGGCGGCGATGATGTACTCGCCGTCCTGGCTCCAGGCGATGGGCGCCACCTTGTGACGGTTGCCGTCAGGGCCGAGGATCTTGCCGCGAGGCAGGAACTTTACAGGCGGCGTAACGTCGATGAGTGATCGCTGCTCGAGCGTCCGGGCGTCGGTTGACAGCGCGTAGATCCCGATCTGACTCAAGCCATGGATCGCCAACAGACCTCGGTTCGACCCGAACGACGAGTCAATCGCGACGCCGCCGACAGCGTGGCCATTGAGGGGGAGGTGAGACAGCGGCTTGATGAACCCCGGGATCGGCACGACCCAGCTTTCCCGCACCTCTAGATCCGCCACGATGATGCTCGCCTGATCCCAATAATTGACAATGAGATAGCGTCCATCGGGTGTTAGCGTGCTGAAGGTTACATTGGCACCAAGGTAGAAGGTTTCGGAGGCGCTGACGATGCTATCTGGGTCGGGATAAGGGTGATTGGTGGGAATGAAAATGGGAGGCGCCGCTTCCGTCATCGTATCGATCGACAACGTGCCGACGATTGCCTCCGCCGGCCATTGAAGCGGCTCGGCCACAAAGTGGACCAGACGCCCGTCCGGCGACAGCTGCAGATCGCTCGGCACCGGCGGCCCCGACACGAAGCGCGACCCAGCAAAGATTCGAGTGCCGACGACGAAGCTTCCGGATCGCGGTCCGAGTCGGCCGGCGCGCCACTCTACGTCGTCCCACTTCTTGTCTTGCCAGCTAAATTTGTCGATCTGGTACTGCAGTCCGGAGGCGACTGAAGGGCGGTCGTTAGTAGCCATGATGAGCCACTGGCCATCACGGGTAATAGCAACGGGACCGAAGTCACTAGCATTCGGATATATTCCGCTCGCTTGCGTGACCGTGATAGCACGTTCGATGATACGAAGGATGTTGTCACTACAGCTCATGAGCCCTGAAGAAAGGCACGACACTGCGACCACATCGCCGCCACGCAACCCTAACTTGAACTCGGGAAAGTTTGACTTGAGCGCGCCAGAGCCCCTTGATGCGACAACTATATTCCGTGCCCAATCCCCTGCAAGTTGAGCGGGCGCGTCGATGAGCGGAGGGCTTGACCAAACGGGCTCCGTTTGCCCGATCCTCGCCCCAACGATGGACTCACAGCCTTCGCCGCCTGTGGGTCCATCGGCCCATGTCTCATCATGTGTGAGCCAGAAAGTTGGATTCGTCTCCGTTGCTGATCTGCGTGCAGAGCCGAGAGGGCGTGATCCGTCGCGCATCGGTTCCATTCCCACTGCGGCTGGGGCGCGCTCATTTTGTATTCGTAACGCTGTTGCTGGCTGAGTCCGGAATGCGATGATGCCGAGGCTGCCGACGACAAGCGCAAGGCACACTTGGGATACGGACGACGATCGGATCCATCTCTCTTTCAACAAAGAGGGCCTCCGCAATAGACAGGTTAGCCGTCGAACAATCGCAGCGCCACGAGGATCCTGGTGGAGTCACAGTGATCGAAGCCGCAGGGGCCGGATCGATGTCCGGCCCCTGCGGAGCGTATCTCAGTGTACCCGCTCATTTTCTTTCTATAGCGGATCACCATGGCTGGGAAGTTCGCCACACTGGTCGATATCGGGCACTCGAACGGCGCGCGTGCCGGGAAGGGATTGCCAATGCGTAGTCCCGGCCGCACATGGAGGTTAGTGAGATAGCTCGAACAGTTGCTTTTGAACGCGTCACCATCCCCCACGCCCTTTCCGGACCACGCAGCTCGCATCGGAAAGAACGTCGCAGTGGTAGGCGACGCGTCGGCCTCGGTTGTCGAGCACGAAACGGTCGGCTTCCGTAGCATGTCCACTTGAATCGTCGCATCCGTCGAATCACCCCCACAATTCGCCGCCGAGGTGATCGTTGGGGGGGGAAGTAGCGTCGACGCACCACCGGGCACGGCACAATTGTTCGTGCCATTCCCAGTCACAATCGTGTCGTCCACCAAGGTCCAAATGCAGTTCTGGGCTCGCCACGTCGTACCGGTATCGCGCTGTACCTCGAACGTTAGCCTCTCGGTCTGATCGTCACACGGACAAGCCGCATCGTTCGCCGACCAATAGATGGCGTCAAGCGTGAGGGTGACAGTGTTGCCAGCATCCACATGTGGACTCACCTTCTTAAGGTTCGACTGCCCAACGCCAAACCGGTGTTGCAATCGAAGCCCCGTCCGCACTGCACTCGGCGTCGCGGTCCCAGCGCCTACGGTGCAATTCGTGATCGTCCCGCACGTGTCGTTGTCAATGCTCTGGGCAGATGCGTGCTGGCTCGACGGCCCCGATCCACGGCTGAGGAGAAAGCCGAGATTATGCAAAAAAACGGGAATGTCAAGCACATCAGCCCACGACGAGGGTGCGGACTGGTCGTATTACGGCCCGCACCTCACCCCACTTGCGTCCTCCCCGACCGCCGTACAATCGCCGCCTCACCCACGCCATACGGGCGCCGCGCCAGCCCACTCGAAGCGGGAGCACGATGGTCACCGACATCCGATGGCCTCGCCGCATCCCGGAACTCTGCGTTGTGGTCTCGGTCGTTGCACTATGCGGCGGCTGCCGCTTCCCCGCTCCAATCCCAGGGCCCCGCCCCACCATCACCCCAACCCCCACGCGCACACTCACACCCACGACGACGCCCACACCTACCGCCACCCCGACGCCCACATTCCCGCCCGACGCCTACGTCGACCCGCCGTCGCTCAACATCCGCGGCGGCCGCGGCCGGCGGGGCGGTCGGGCTGGGTGAAGACGGCGACGAC
The DNA here is from genome assembly GCA_039931375.1 of Ardenticatenales bacterium. Classification (GTDB taxonomy): domain Bacteria; phylum Chloroflexota; class Anaerolineae; order Epilineales; family Epilineaceae; genus Avedoeria. Next base: position 360 of record JBDTSC010000039.1, on the reverse strand, counting down.
GGTGACGAGGGGAGTGGGGGCTGTGTCGATGGCGGGGGCTGTGGCGACGGCGGCGGAAGTGTCGACGGCCGCGCGCGCGTCGCTGGCTGCGTGACGGGCGACGGCGGCGAGCAGCGCATCGAGGGTGGGAACGGCGAAGGCGGGGGTGCCCATGAAGACGACGCGGGGGCGGGGGTTGGCGAGGGGGGATGCGAGGAAGGGAGGCATGGGGGCGAGTATACCGTACGCATGGGCATGGGAGTTCGTGGACGGCGGGGGGTGGAGGCGGGTCGTGGACCTAGCCGGGTTGGCGATTTTCAGACCGAGCGATTGAAATCGCCGCTCTGTGGCGGCGTTCCGCCGCCGGGCGTCGATCGCGTC
>JBDTSC010000038.1:0-15674 GCA_039931375.1 Ardenticatenales bacterium | reverse complement strand
AGGTCGAGCCCCGCCGGCCCGGTCTGCACCACCAGCAGGCGCAGCCCGGCCGCCAACCCGCCGTCCCGCACCACGCCCAGCAGCACGACGCCGACGAGCCCCGCGACGGCGCCGGCCAGCGCGGCGCGGCGGTCGATGCGCGCATCGAGGCCCAGGAAGACCGGCACGACCGTCGCGGCGGCCAGGAGGTCGGCGGCCAGGAAGAGCTGGAGGACGCTGAGGTTGGCCAGCGCCAGGCCGACGGCGGGCAGCGTGAGCGCGAGCGTCACCCAGCGCGCCTGGGCCAGGCTGAGGCGGCCGCCGGTGACGTCGGCGGCAAACGTGGCGGCCAGCGCGTTCTCGAGCGTGTCGACGCTCGAGGCGACGAGCGCGACGGACAGCGCGATGACCAAGCCGATGAGCCACGGCGGCGCGGAGGTCAGGAGCGAGAAGAAGGCGATGGAGACCGGCGCGCTGGGGTCGATGGCCGGGTCGGCGACGGCGCCGGCGCCGCGGGCCAGGATCCCGGTCAGGCCGATGAGGACCATCACGGGCAGCGTGAGCAGCGCGCCGCCGACCGCGCCCCGGAAGAGCGTCCGCCGGTCAACGGCGGCCCAGCTGCGCTGCCAGTAGCCTTGGTGGAACAGGTTCGCGGCGGCGACGGCGATGCACAGGACGGCAAAGGCGGACCAGCCGGCGCCCGTCGACGCCATGAGCCCGGACGATCGCATGGCCGCGGCCGGATCGTCGACGCCGCGGAGGATGCCGTACGCGGCCAGGGGCACGATCGCCAGAATCACCCACGCCTGGAAGCGGTCCGTGCGCAGGGACGCCGGCAGCCCGCCGTACACGGTGTACGCCGTCGTGACCAGCGCGACCAGCGCGATCGGCGCCAGCCACAGCAGCGAGCGTTCCGGCGCCCCCGTGAGCAGGCCGATGACGCCACCGACCGCGGTCAGCTCGGCCGTGATGAAGATGAACATGTAGAAGACGGAGACGACGGCCACGTACGCCTGCATCGGCCGGCCGAAGCGTTGCAGCACCCAGTCCGTGAGCGTCACGCCGGCCGGGACGCGCGCCCGGATCAGCGGCCCGAGCCAGGCCAGGGCGATGAACGGCAGCCCGGCCGCCACGGCGTAGCCGACGACGCCGATGAGCCCCACCGTCGCGCCGACCTCGGCGGGCGTGAAGAGGATCCAGGCGCCAAGGCCGGCGGCGAAGAACGACAGGGCCAGCGGCCACGCGCGCTGCGTGTCGCGCGCGGTCAGGTACGTGTCGCGGTCCGCCACGCCCGCGCGGCCGGCCGTCCAGCCGACGTAGCCGACGATGGCCATGACGGCGGCGGTGGTGGCGAGGGCATACGTGGCGGACATGGGCGGCATGCTCCTTGGATGCGTCGGGCGGCGCTCGGACATTATCCCACAACGATCCGGCGCCTAACGCGGGTACTCTGCGGCGTGGTCTGGCCGCCCTCGGTTCGCCGCTGGGGCTCGCGGCACGGACACACGCCGCACATGGGCACGGGCGGGTACCCGGGCGCCGCACAGGCGATCAACCAGCGCCGGCCCGAGGACAGGCACGTTCGACCGATGGCGGCATCGTGTCAAGGGCGTGACCGCACCTCCGACCGATCGCATTGCAGCGATCCTCCGACATGCTTCGTGCACGTCCCATCACCTTCTGTTTGTAACGTACCTGAATCGGATACGAGCAATCACTTCACCATCGACTTGCGATATACTGGCGGACGGGAGCATCTGTGAGGGGGATGATCCTACCTCTGCAGCAAGGAGTGCATAATGGTCGGTTCCGTTCGAAGCAGTGTCACGGCTTGGTCCCGCTGGACATGGCCTGTGGCCGCCGTCTGTCTGTTGGTTGTCTTCGCCATAACCCCGCTCAGGCATGTGCCGGCGCGAGCGTCGGGCGGCCCATGCGACGCCGTCACCGGCGAGGCGCCGCATCCTCCGGGCGGCCAGCCCGAGCCCTACATCGGGGGCACGGTAGTCGTCACGACTGGGGGCGCGAACACGCCGGTTTCCGGCGCGACGCTGTGGCTCCACCGCTGCAACGGCCAAGCGGATACGACCGTGACGTCCGTGACAACCGGCAACGGCGGCGTGTTTACCTTCAGCTCGTTGAGCGGGCCGAACTGGTACTACGTCGTGGCCGATCTCACCGGACCGCTCGCCGGCCGGTCGCCGACGGCGACGCCGGCGCTGATCGGGGTGGGCGCGGGCACGAACGCGCTGAACCTGACGTTCCAGTAGCGATGGGCCGCGATGGCAACCGCTGCCCGGGTGATCGCCTGAAAGGGCGGTCGCCCGGGCAGATTGCTCGGCTCGACTAGGCGGCGCTCAGCGCTCCGAAGAGAGGCTCGCTGGGGAACAGGTGCCTCAGATCCGTCATGAACCGTTCGACCTCGGAAATATCGCCGCTGGCCTTCAGCAGGCCCAACGCTTGGAAAAGCGTTTCTTCCGACTGTTCGATGCGACCGAGCATGCGCTGGCAGATCGCGAGGTAGCCAAGTGAGGCGCCGGTTTCGCGATAACACTTGGCCGTGTGGCCTTCGGCGACGGCCCGTGCGAACTCCCGTTCCGCGGCGGCCCAGTCGTCGTCGCGGCAAGCGCACGTGCCGAGCAGGCGATGGGCGTGCGAAGCGCGTTCGTGGTCGCCGACGGCCAGCGCGGCTTCCAGCGCGGCTTGCGCATGCACGCGGGCATCGCCGGAGCGGTCGTCGATGAGGTCCGCCAGCGCCAAGTGCGCTTCGACGGCGGCGAGGGCGGCGGACGGTGCGTCCTTCGGACAGAGCTCTCGCCGCTGTTCGAGCAGCCCGCGCGCGCGCTCGGTTTGATGTTCGTCGATCGCGGCCAGCGCTGCGTTGAACAGCGCGATGCTGACGCCGCCATCGTCGCCGATCGCCCGAGCGATGCCGAGCGCCTGGCCGTAGCAGTCGCGCGCCGCTGAAAGCGCGCCGAGGCGGTGGTGCGTCAGCCCGAGGTTGATCAACGACCCGAGCAGGCCCCTCGGATCGTCGACGTGGCGCCACATCTGGACCGACGCCTGCAGTTGCTCCGCCGCCCGCGCGGTCTCGCCCGCGAAGAAAGCGAGGGATCCGGCGGCATACAGCGCCTTGGCGCGGGTCGAGAGCGGCAGATCATGCGCGGTTACCAGGAGGTGGTGCAGCCGGAGGTAGCCATTGCTGGGCCTGCCGATTCGCTGCCAATAGCGCCACACCCGCGCGCGCACCTGACACTCGTCGCGCATGGCGTAGGCCTGGGGGTCGGCTGCGCTCGTCGCGTCGAGCGCGTCGATGTACGGCCTGAGCACATCGACCCAGTGCGCCCAGTCTTCCCCGCGAAGGCCTGCCTCCGCTTCGGCGGAAAGCGCCATGAGCGGGGCATCGATCGCGCCTTCGGTATCGCGCTCGGCCGGCACGTCGTCCCCGCCCGGACCGGGTGCGGCGTCGCCGACGCGGCCGGCAGGATCTTCGGCGACGTGGACGAACGTTCGGCCCGAGGCTGTCGGAGGCAGGTGATGCAAGCCCGCGGCTCGCCACGTCCCCGGCGGCAGATGGCTCATGATGGCCATCTGCGCCGCGCCCGGTTGCAACGTCGTTGAAAGGAGCGCAACGGCCTGCTTGTACATGGCGGCGAATCGGGCCTGGTGTGGTTTGAGCCAATCGTACCCATAGGTCGGCAGCAGCCCGCCACCGTACAGCGCCAGCGCTTGTTCGAGGAGCTCGACCCGTTCCGGCCCGACCGGAGCGATCGATGCGGCCAGCATCCACTCGCTGAAGTCCTCGACGTCGACCCGCAGCGAATCCGCCAGCCGGGCGGTTGAACGGCTGTCGCTGAACGGTGAGTCGACCCCGTGCGCCGCGAAGCGCGAGCGCAGGACGGACAGGTTGTACGAGAGGTTCTTGCGCGCGAGGCTCGGCGCATCGTCCGGCCAGAACGAGGCGGCGACCGCTTCGCGCACCAGCGGCGTGTGAGCCGCCAGGGCCACGTAGGCCAGGACGAGCTCTTCCTTGCGCGTACCGAAGCGATCGACGATCCGCCCGTCGTACTCGAGCCCAAACTCTCCAAGCAGGCGCAGCCGCCAGCCCGTCGACTCAGCCATCGCGTCCTCCCATAACTCGTTGAGCCCATCGCGATCGAGATGAAGGTGATCTGGCTGCAACCCCATGATTATACCGGGATGTTTCCGTCGATCAACCAAGGAACGGCAACCGATCAATTCATGGTGCTGGAGGGCGGGCCGGGCGGCCCGCGCATGCGGACGGGTCGGGCGGACGAACGCGCCCCGTGACCTCCCGCTGACCGAACCGGTGGCGTGCGATGGGCAGCTCGGGACCCTGAACGGCAGCACGACCGGCGGCAGCGCGGTGATCGGCGCCGTCTTCTGGGAGCACGAGGAATTCGACGCGAGTCCATTCAATACGTCGATTTTCGATGAGAAAACAGCATCCGCTTGATCGACGGATATGCGCTACGGCGATGCAATCACCCAACAATCCGGCGTGCAATTTGTTGTTCGATTGCTGCTTGCTTGTCGCCGTTTCGACCGCCCGCCAAATGCGACATCATTGCGCCAACGTCCTGTCGTGCCCGTTTCGAAAGGCGTGCTGGGCGCGTTGGATATAACCGGGACGCCAGTCCCTGATGTCCGTCGCCGCCCCGAATGTCGCCGCCCCGAATGTCGGTTCCTCCTCGAATCGCGGTTGTCCGCCCTCCAGGGCGCGCCCGCCATCCGTTCCACCCAGCGATACCCCCAGCAACATGAGCCTTGCTCTGACGATCATGATCCAATCCAACATCAACCGCGTCCCGCGCTGCCTGGCGCGCTCGGCCACCCGTGGTGCGGCGCGCACCGTGCGTCACGGCCTCGACGCGTGACGACGCAAGACGGTGATCGCTCAACCCTGGACATCGCCCTGTTGGGCGGGGTCGAGGTTGGCATCGGCGCCGATGCCGCGCCGATGCGCCTCCGGCCGCTGGGCCAGTCGGTGCTCGCGTACCTTCTCCTGGCCGGCCGTCGCCGGGTCAGCCGGCAGCGCCTGGCCGGTACGTTCTGGCCCGACTCGCCCGAAGCCGATGCCCGCGCCTGCCTGAGCACCGTGCTGTGGCGGCTGCAACAGCGGATCGACGGCGGCCGCGCCGGCGCCCCGCCCGCGCTGCTCGCGGATCGCCACGACGTTGCGTTCAACTGGGACGCGGACTATCGGCTTGACATCGAGGCCTTCGAGGCCGGTGTGCAGCGTGCGCTGGCGCCGCAGGCGGCCGGCGACGTCAGCGGCCGCATCCACGCGCTGCAGCACGTCCTCGCGCTGTATCGGGGTGATCTGGTCGAGGACGATGATCGCGACTGCTTCACGATCGAGCGCGAGCGCTTCCGGTTGCGGTATCGGGCCGGGCTGTCGCGCCTGCTCGAGTTCCAGCAGACGATCGGTGACAAGCGCGCGGTCCTGGACACTTGCAGCCGGGTGCTGCAGGTCGATCCGGCCAGCGAGGAAGCGCACCGCTACATGATCGACGCCCACTTGAGCTTGAACGACCGCGCGAGCGCGGTGCGCCAGTACTGGCAGTGCCGCCACATCCTGGCCAATGAGCTCGGCGTCATGCCGATGCCCGAGACCACCGCGCTCGTGGCGGAATGCCTCACGGCCGGCGGCGGCGAGATCGAAGCGCGTGCGACCCGCTCGCGGGCGCCGCTGGTTCGCGCCATCGTCATGTAACGGCGTCGACGGCGGCGGGTCGATCCGCCGTCCAGCGCACCATCGATCTTCATGCCCGGCCCCTCCATCGAGGGGCCGGGCCTCATTTTGTCCGACGACCGGCTCGCGCATGGCGCCCAAGTCATGGTGATGATTCGGTGAGAGTGCGGTGACGATCTTTTGATGATCGGTTGATGGCACCGTGAGCGGACGTCCAGGCCGGCATCAGCCGACGCTCAGCGATGCGTCAGCGGGCTGTGAACCCAAGCCGGTACAACTTGCCCCGCGCGGATTCTGCCGTTGCGCCAAGTGCTGTGCACGGATCGAGGCCGAAGCGGGATGAAGGAACGACGGACCGTGGTCAAGGGCTCGCAGGGCGACATTTCCGTCGGCGGGGCCCTGAACGGCAGTCGGTCGTTCGTCATCCGCACATGGTCAGAGTCGGCGCCGGGCGGTGATCCAGTGCAGGGCTGGCGCGGCGAGGTCGTCATCCTGCCGGCCGGTGTGCGGCGGTACTTCAAGGCAAGCGACGACCTCATCGAAGCCGTGCGCGCCTTGATCGGGCCGTAAGGGGATCGCCCGAATCGTCGGCAGACCAGGGGCTGAGCCCACCGTGTGGGCCGGGTGTGGACGCCGCCGTGATGGACCACCGAACCCGCCCTTGGTTCTGTTCGCTCTTTACACGATGCATGACCGTAGTCCGCTGATCGGCCGCTCGGCCGTTCGGGTGCTGCCCACGCCATTTCTGGAGGTTTCCGATGCACAGGTTGTCGATGATCAAGCCGCGGAGCATCGCTCTGCTGGTCCTTGCTGGACTGGCCGGGTCCTTGCTGCTTCAGCAGCCGTTCGCGTCAAGCGCGCGGTCGCTGATCACCGGGCGGCAGGCGCCCGCCGGCCACGATGCGCTGCCGGTTGCGGCGCGGGTGGATGACGGAGCGGCGGACGGCGGTCCGGTCGACAAAGCCTCGTTGGCGGCGGCGCTGAAGAAGAACGCCGAGACTCTCCAGTTTCTCGAGAACAAGGGGCAGTGGGCGCCCGAGGTGCTCTACGGCTTCTCGACGGCCGCCGGACAGGTGTACGTCACCCGCGATCGGCTGATCTTCGAGATCATCCATCGCGAAGACGGGCCGGATGAACCGTCGGCGGGCGACGAGGAAGAGGGGCGCCGCGACGCCGTCTCGCATACGTTCTCCATGGTCTTCGACGGCGCGAACCCCAAGGCCGCGATCAAGCCGGCCGACGCGTTCGTCACGACCTACAACTACTTCATCGGCACGGACGCCAAGAAGTGGTCGACGGGCGTGCGCGCGTTTAAGGAGCTGACGCTCCAGGATGTCTATCCGGGCGTCTCGCTGCGACTCTACAGCCAGGAAGACGCCAAGCTCGAGTACGACTGGCTCGTCGCGCCGGGCGCCGACTTCAGCGACGTCAAGCTGCGGATCGAGGATGCGGACGGCGTCGCGGTCAAGAAGGACGGCTCGCTGGACGTCAACCTGCGCTTCGGCCCGATCAACTTCTCGACGCCGCACGCCTACCAGGTGACGGCGGCGGGCAACAAGGTCATCCCGTTCACGTTCAACGAGACAGCCGAGAACGAGGTGTCGTTCAAGACCACGACGAAGATCGACCCGCAGTATCCGCTCATCATCGACCCGACCGTGCTCTGGGGCACGTGGTTCGACCAGAACTCGAGCTCGTTCGACCAGTACCTGTTCGCCACGGCGATCGACACGACGAGCGGCTACATCTACTGCGCCGGGCGCGTGAACGTCACGCACGCCGGCGGCTACCTGCCGGCCGGCGGCTACGACATGAGCTACAACGGCGGCACGGACGCGATGATCTATGCGCTGTCGGGCGACGGTAAGACGCTCGTCTACGCCACGTACTACGGCGGCAGCGGCGACGACGGGGCATTCGGCCTCGGCCTGTCGGCGAACCGCGTGTTCGTCGTCGGCGATGGCGAGACGCTGCCGACCGCCGGCACGCCCTTCGACAGCTCGCAGAACGGCGGGACGGATGGCTTCGTCGCCGTGTTCCCCAAGGCCCTGGACAGCTTGGTGTACGCCTCGTACATGGGCAGCGGCGGCACGGACTCGATGCGCACGATCCGTGGCATCAGCGACACGAGCTACATCGTCGGGGGTGTCGTCAACGGCGACCTGTCCACGTCCGGACCCGACTACCTCGTGAACGAGGCCGATTCGACCCGGACGGGCTCCGAGGGCTACATCGCGTCCTTCGGGACGCTCAACACGCTGACGTTCGGCACGTACGTCGGCGGCAACGGCGACGACACCCTCAGCGACCTCCTGGCGATGCCCGATGGCCGCCTGGCCTTTAGCGGCTTCACGAGCTCGACGACGAGCTTCCCGGCCGAGGTGAACAGCCAGGCCGCCGCGGGGACAGGCTTCACGGGCTTCATTGGGACGCTGCCGGCCGCCGGCGGTACGTTCCAGTACCTCGACCTCATCGGCGGCAACGACGCGGACTACTTCAACGGGCTGGCCCAGGACGGCAACAACCTATTCTGGACCGGCACCACGCGATCCTCGGACCTGCCGGGCACATCGGCCTCGCTGTACGATGACACGTACAGCGGCGCGAACGTCACCGAGGGCGGCATCAGCATCGGTGACGTGCTGGTGGCCAAGGTGACCGTGCCCCCGTCGGGCAGCCCGTCGGGCTTCGCCTCGACCTACTACGGCTGCGACACCGGCTGCGGCAGCGGCGACGGCGCGACCGGCATCGTCATGAGGCTCCAGACCCCGTCGTGTTCGACGAACAAGTTCTTGATGGTCTTCGGCGCCCAGGAGCAGAGCGAGGGCGCCGGGCCGGCGAACATGGCGATGGTCAACATCAACAACGAGCCGTTCTACAACGACACCTCCGAGGGCGGGCTGGACATGCTCATCTCGGTCTTCAGCGAGGACCTGACGACGCTGGAGTTCTCGACCCTGGTCGGCGGCGAGCGCAACGACTACTTCGGCGACACCGCCTCGCCGCGCGGCGCCAACCACCTGTCGGTGGACGGGGACCAGTTCTACCTGGGCTCGACGGTGCACTCCGGCAACACCGGCTCGGGGGCGATCGTGCCGCAGGTCATCGGCGACGCGAACGGCGACACGAGCGCCGGCAGCGTGTTCGACCCGACCCGCTCGAACCCGCCCAGCGGCTCGGCCGACACGCACATCATCTTCGGCGTGAACTTCGCCGCGTTCGACTTCGGCGACGCGCCGCTCAGCTACGGCACCGGCACCGCCAAGCACAACATCAGCTGCATCGACTTCGTCAGCGCGGCGGTCCTCTACCTGGGCGCAAGCGTCGACGCGGAAGGCGCCGGCAATCCGGGCAACGCGGCCGGCGCGACGTTGGACGACACGACGGGCACGGATGACGAGAATGGCCTGGCGAGCCTGGCGGCTCTCAGCGCCGCGGCGACGACGTACAATCCGGGCAACATCACGGTTTTCAACAACTCCGGCTTCAACGCCACGCTGTACGGCTGGGTCGACTTCAACATCAACGGCACGTTCGATGCCGGCGAACTGAAAACCCTCGTCGTCCCGCCCAGCGCATCGCCGCAGGTTGTCAACCTCGTCTGGACCGGCCTGAGCGGGCTCGTCGCCGGGCAGTCCTACCTTCGGCTGCGATTGAGCACGCTGGCTCCCAGCCCGCTCGCGTCCGGCCCGGCCAGCAACGGCGAGGCAGAGGACTACGCGCTCACGATCCAGGCCGCGCCGACGGCAACGCCGACGAACACATCGACCCACACGCCCACGCCGACGAACACGCCGACGAACACGCCAACCAACACCCCGACGAACACCCCGACGAATACCCCGACCAACACGCCGACGAACACCCCGACGAACACGCCAACCAGCACGCCGACGAACACCCCGACGCCGGTGGCCGACCTGCGGATTCTGAAGTTCGGCAACCCGAGCCCCGACGTCCCGGCCGGGACGCCGCTGACCTACGAGCTCGTCATGGACAACCTTGGCCCGAGCCCGGCGCTCAACCCGATCATCACCGACCTGTTGACGTCGAACGGACCGTTCAACTACACGATCCTCAACCCGGACGTCCTCGGCAACCGGCCGGGCGCCTCGTGCGCGCCGACGCCGGTGCAGAACAACATCCTCAGCCTCAACATGGTCTGTACGTTGCCTCCGGGGACGTTCATCGAGCCGGCCGCGGGGGGCAACACCGGCCGCTGGGTCGTGTCGTTCACCGTCGTGCCGCTCCAGAACGAGACGCTCACCAACGTCAGCACCGTCCACTCGCCGACGTTCGACCCCGACCTGTCGAACAACCAGGACAACACGGTCCACAGCGGGACGGCGCAGGCCGATCTGTCGATCGTCAAGGACGGCCCGCCGTTGCCCGTCCTCGCGGGCACGAACGCCACATTCACCATGGTGGTCACGAACAACGGTCCGTCGACCGCCGACAACGTCTTGATGATCGATGACCTGCCGGCCGGCCTGACGTACGTGAGCGCCGCCGCTTCGGGCGGTGGGTCGTGCACGCTCGTGCCGACGAACCGTGTTCAGTGCGCGTGGGGGTCGATCCCGAACGGCGGCGTGCGCAACGTCACGCTGAACGTCACCGTCAACGCGAACGTGCCGCCCGGCACGATCACCAACACCGGCGTCGTCAGCAGCGACACGCCCGATCCGAACCTCGCCAACAACCAGGACCCGCAGGATCTCCAGGTCATCACGTCCGCCGACCTGCAGATCGTCAAGACCGACGCGCCCGACCCGGTGTTGGCCGGCAACACGCTGACGTACCAACTCGTCGTGACGAACCTCGGTCCGAGCGACGCCCAAAACGTCACCGTCGCGGACAACCTTCCGATCCAGACGATGTTCGTCAGCGTCAGCACGACGGGCGGCACGTGCAGCTACGATGGCGGCCTCCACCGCGTCAACTGCGCCATCGGCACGATGACGCCGCTGTCGTTCCGGATGATCACGGTCACCGTCAAGGTCAACCCGAACACGCCGGCCGGGATCATCAACAACACCGCCGCCGTGACCAGCGCGACGCCGGATCCCAACCCGCTGAACAACACGGACAGTGAGCCGACGACGGTCCAGACCGCGGCCGACCTGCGGCTCGCCAAGTCCGTCAGCCCGCCGACGGTCCTCGCCGGCGACATCGCGGCCTGGACGGTCCAGGTCACGAACGCCGGTCCGTCCGACGCGGTGAGCGCGCAGGTGGTCGACACGCTGCCGCCCGGCTTCAGCTACCTGTACGCCACCACGAGCTGCGTCCAAGCGCCGCTGGGGACGCTCACCTGCGGCCTTGGCACGTTGGCCGCCGGCGCGAACACGTCGTTCGTCGTCTACACCGTCGTCGGCGTCGGGGTCGTGCCGGGCACGTACACCAACACGGCCACCGTGACGTCCGCCACGCCCGATCCGACGCCCGCGAACAACACGGGCACGGCCGACGTCGCCGTGGTGGCGCAGGCGGACCTGCAGATCACCAAGTTCGCCTCGCCGGCGGGCCCGGTGCCGGCCGGCACGCCGATCGACTACACGATCTACGTCGACAACCTCGGCCCGTCGGCCGCCACCGGCGTGACGATGGCGGACGCGATCACGTCGAACGACAACTTCGTCATCACCAGCATCACGTCCGACCGCCCGGCCGTGTGCACGCCCGCGACGCCGACGGCGCCGGCCAACAGCCGGACGGTCAACTGCAGCCTGACCGGCCCGCTCGAGCCGCAGTCAGCGGGCACCGGGCGTTGGACGATCACGGTCTCGCTGTTCGCCAACAGCGCCCAGACGATCAACAACATCGCGACGACGACGAGCCAGACGCCCGACCCGGACCTGACGAACAACCGGGACGAGCTCGACCGCGACGTGACCGACCTCGCGGACCTCGCGATCGTCAAGAACGGCCCGGCCGGACCGGTGCCCGCCGGCACGAACGCGGCGTTCACGATGCTGATCACGAACAACGGCCCGTCGACGGCCACCAACGTCGTCATGGGCGATGACCTGCCCGCCGGCCTGACGTTCGTCAGCGCCGCGGCCAGCGGCGGCGGGACGTGCGCCATGGTGCCGACGAACCGCGTTGAGTGCAGCTGGGCGTCGATTCCTAGCGCCGGGACGCGCACCGTCACGCTGGTCGTCCACGTGGACGCGAACGTCCCCGGCGGCACCGTGATCGAGAACACCGGCGTCGTCAACAGCGACACGCCCGATCCCGACATCAGCAACAACTCGGACCCGCAGGACCTCACCGTCGCCGCGTTGGCCGACCTCGGAATCGTCAAGACCGACGCGCCCGATCCGGCCGTCGCCGGCAACCTGCTGACCTACCAGCTGGCGGTGACGAACCTCGGCCCGAGCGCGGCGGTGAACGCCAACGTCGTCGACAACCTGCCCGCGCAGACGTCGTTCGTCAGCGTGAACACGTCGGGCGGGATCTGCGGCTACAACGCCGGCCTCAACCAGATCGCCTGCAGCTTCGGAACGCTGCAGCCCGGCGCGACCCGCACGATCACGATCACCGTTCAGATCAAGCCGGGCACGCCCGCCGGCACGATCAACAACACGGCCACGGTCGCCAGCGACACGCCCGACCCGACGCCGACCAACAACAGCGACACCGAGCCGACGACGGTCACGAACGCCGCCGACCTCAAGCTGGACAAGACCGTCGATCCCGCCACCGTCATCGCCGGCGACCTCGTCAAGTGGACCGTCAAGGTGACGAACCTCGGCCCGTCCGACGCGCAGGCCGTCCAGGTGGTCGACACGCTGCCGGCCGGCTTCACGTACGTCGCGAACACGGACGCCTGCGTGCAGGGCCCGGTCGGCACGCTGACGTGCAGCCTGGGCACGCTCACGAGCGGCGCCTCGACGACGTTCGACGTCTTCACGCTCGTCAGCGCCACGGTCGCGCCGGGCACGTACACGAACCGCGCCACCGCCTCGTCGCCGACGCCGGACCCGACGCCCGCGAACAACACGGCCACGGCCGATGTCGCGGTGCTCGCCGTGGCGGACCTGCGCATCACGAAGTTCGCCTCGCCCGCCGGCCCGGTGCCGGCCGGCACGCCGATCGTCTACACGATCTACGTCGACAACCTCGGCCCGTCGTCGGCCACCGGCGTCGTGATGGACGATGCCGTCACGTCCAACGGCGCCTTCATCGTCAACAGCATCACCACCGACCGCCCGGCCACGTGCACGCCCGCGACGCCGACGGCGCCGGCCAACAGCCGCACCGTCCACTGCGCGCTCACGAACCCGCTGGAGCCGACGTCGCTGGGAACCGGCCGCTGGACGATCACGGTCTCGATCACGGCGAACTCGGCGCAGACGCTCAACAACATCGCCACGACCGCCGCGACGACGCCCGATCCGGACCCGACGAACAACCGCGACGAGCTGAACCGGGACGTCACCGATCTGGCGGACCTCGCCATCGTCAAGAACGGCCCGGCCGGACCGGTTCCGGCGGGCACGAACACCGTCTTCACGCTGATCGTAACGAACAACGGCCCGTCCGACGCCACGAACGTCGTCATGGGCGATGACCTGCCGGCCGGCCTGAGCTACGTCAGCGCCTCGGCCACGGCCGGCGGGACATGCGCGCTCGTGCCGACGAACCGCGTCCAGTGCACGTGGGGCGCGATCCCGAACGGCGGGGTGCGCGTCGTGGTGCTGGTCGTCCATGTGGACAGCGGAGTCGCCAGCGGCACCGTCATCCACAACACGGGCACCGTTGGCTCCGACACGCCCGACCCGAACCTCGGCAACAACCAGGATCCGCAGGACATCACGGTCATCGCCGTGGCGGACGTCGGGATCATCAAGACGGACAATCCCGACCCGGTGATCGCCGGCAACCTGCTGACGTATCAGCTCCTCGTCTCGAACGCCGGCCCCGGCGACGCGCCGAACACCACGGTCTTCGACGTGCTGCCGCCGCAAACCTCCTTCGTCAGCGCGACGGCGCTCAACGGCACGTGCGCCTACGACGCCGGCCTCAACCGCGTCGACTGCAACCTGGGCACGCTGCCGCCGCTGTCGCTCCGCCTCATCACGATCACCGTTCAGGTGAACGGGAACACGCTGCCCGGTGTGATCAGCAACACCGCCACCGTGCTGAGCGGTGCGCTCGATCCCAACCCGGGGAACAACTCGGACGATGAGCCGACCACGGTGCTCTCGTCCGCTGACCTACGGCTGGTCAAGGACGTCGATCATCCGTCCGCCGTCGCGGGCGACATCGTCGGCTGGACGATGACGGTCTACAACGACGGTCCGTCGGCCGCCCAGAACGTGCAGGTCGTCGATGTGCTGCCCGGCGGGTTCACGTACCTGTCGGACACCGACTCGTGCGTCCAGGGCCCGATCGGCACGCTGACCTGCGGCCTCGGCTCCCTGGCCGCCGGCTCGAACCGATCCTTCACGATCTACTCGCGGGTCGGCGTCGGCGTCGTCGCGGGCACGCACACGAACAGCGCGACGGCCTCGAGCACGACGCCGGACCCGGACCCCGGGAACAACACCGACACCGCCGCCGTCACGATCGAGAGCCTGGCCGACCTGCGGATGATCAAGGTCGCCTCGCCGACCGGACCGGTGCATGCCGGCGACCAGATCAGCTACCTGCTGGTCGTCGACAACCTCGGCCCGTCGGCCGCCACCGGCGTCGTCGCCGTCGATGCGATCAGCTCGGACGGCCTGTTCGACCTGGTCGGCGTGAACCCGGACCACGACGGCAACCGACCGACGGCCACGTGCGCCCCGCTCGGGCCGCTGGTGGGCATCAACGGCGTCACCGTCAACTGCAGCCTGAACGCCGGCGTCCTCGAGCCGTTCACCCCGAGCGGCACCGGCCGCTGGCGGATCGAGGTCATCGTCCGCGCCACGAGCGGCCAGTCGATCAACAACGTCGCCACCACAACGCACGACGGCACCGATCCGGACCCGTCGAACAACGTCGATAGGCTCACCCGCGAGATCACCGATATGGCGGACCTCGCGATCGACAAGACGGACGATCCCGACCCGGCCGTCGCCGGCGGGCCGTTGACGTACACGATCACCGTCACGAACACCGGCCCGTCGATCGCCACGAACGCCGTGATGGTCGACACGCTGCCGCCGGGCTTCACGGCCACGTCGGCGACGGTCCCCGGCGGTTCGTGCACGATCAGCGGCCAGACGGTCACGTGCAACCTCGGGTCGCTGGCGGTGCTGGCGTCCGACATCATCACCGTCGTCGGCACCGTGAACACCAACGTGCCGGGCGGGACGACGTTGATCAACAACGCGATCGTCCGCTCCGACACGTACGACCCGAACACCAGCAACAACGTCGACAGCGAGCCGACGCAGGTGCTCGGCTCGGCCGACCTCTCGGTTCAGAAGTCCGGCAACCCGAACCCGGTCCGCGCCGGTGAGATCACCACCTACGACATCGTCTTCAGCAACGCCGGGCCGTCGACGGCCGTCCACGCCATCGTGACCGACATCCTGCCGCCGAACTTCGACGCGATCAGCGCGTTCGTCGTCGACGGCTCGCCGATCTTCGATTCCGCGACGTGCTTCGTGCGCCACGGCGATCCGGCGCTGCTCGACTCCATCGTCTGCGAGCTCGGCGACATTCCACCGGGCGCGAGCGGCCGCATCGTCGTGACGGCGCGGGTGCGCTCGAGCGCGCCGGCCGGCGTCGTGACGAACACCGCCACGATCACGTCCGACACGCCGGACCCGACGCCCGTCGACAACACCGCCACGTTCGACACCACGGTGGTCACCGCGGCCGACCTGCGCCTCGTCAAGTCGGTCGATCAGGCCACCGCCATCGCCGGCGACACGGTGAAGTTCACGGTTCAGGTCACGAACGACGGTCCGTCCGACGCGGTGGGCGTCAGCGTGAGCGACGTCCTGCCGCCGGACTTCACGTTCCTCAACGACAACGACAGCTGCGCCGAGGG
>JBDTSC010000037.1:0-16037 GCA_039931375.1 Ardenticatenales bacterium | reverse complement strand
CGACGCAGCCGCCCGCGACCCCGACGGTCGCCGCCGCGACGGGCGCCGTCACCTCCACCGCCGCCGCGGCCGCCACGTCACCGCTCACCGCGACCGCACCGCTGACGACTACGTCGCCCCTCACCACGACGTCGCCACTGACGACGACCGCGCCCCTCACCGCGACGGCGCCGCTGACCACGACCACGCCCGTCACGTCCTCCGCCGCCACGACCGGCACGACGCCGGCCGGCACCGTGCACGACGAGCTGCTCTACCCGACCGTCCTGACCGGCGACGAGCTCGAGCAGGCCTCCGTCTCGCTGACGGACCTCAACCAGTACGCCGTGTCCTTCGTCGTCAAGGGCAGCGCCGCCGGCCGCCTGCAGCGCTTCACCGGCCAGCATCTGCAGAAAATCATGCCGATCATCCTGGACAACAAGGTGATCAGCTCCCCGACGCTGCAGGGCGCGATCGGGACGAACGGCCAGATCACCGGCTCGTTCACCAAGCAGTCGGCCGAGACGCTGGCCGCGCAGATCAACTCCGGTTCGTTGCCCTTGAAGCTCAACGTCGTCGGGCAGACGGCGATCGGCCCGACCCTCGGGTCGTCGGCGATCTCTTCGGCGGTGAACGGCGGCGTGCTCGGCCTCCTGGTCGTCATGCTCTTCATGCTGCTCTACTACCGCGTCCCCGGCCTGTTGGCGAACATCGCGCTCCTGCTCTACTCCCTGTTCTCGCTGACGATCTTCCGGATGGTGCCCGTGACGCTCACGCTGGCCGGCATCGCCGGCTTCGTGCTCTCGATCGGCATGGCGGTCGACGCGAACATCCTGATCTTCGAGCGGATGAAAGAAGAGCTGCGCGCCGGACGGCGGATCAGCAAGGCGATGGAGAGCGGCTTCGATCGCGCCTGGCCCAGCATCCGCGACTCCAACGCATCCACCCTGATCACGTGCGCGGTGTTGTTCTGGTTTGGCAACCAGTTCGGCGCGAGCATCGTCAAGGGCTTCGCCGTCACGCTGGCGCTGGGCGTCCTGACGTCGATGTTCACCGCGATCGTCGTCACGCGGCTGCTGCTCAAGGCGGCGCTTCGGCTGGGCTTGCACGAGGGCGAGGACGGTCTCGGCGCCACCGAGAGCCCACGGCTACGGGCGATGTTCGGCCTGTAGGACGCGTCTGCGCCCTTCCTCGAGCGCGATCCCGCGCCCTTGGCGCGCTTCGGGCGGCCGGTCGTCTCATTTCGGGGCGGCCGGCCGCGCTCTTTCTGACAGGAGGCTCACGTGCAACACCTGCTCGTCCGTGACTGGATGACCCGCGATCCGCGCACAAGCGGCATCGATGCGAGCGTCGGCGCCGCGCGGGCGCAGATGGAGCGGGACGATGTGAACAGCCTCCTCGTCGTCGACGACGGCGGGCAGCTGCGCGGCGTCCTGACCTGGACGGACATCGTCGCCGCCTGGCCGTCGCGCTTCGACGATCTCGGCCCGGCGGAGGTGCGCGAGCTGATGGCGCGCGTCGGCGTCGGCGAGGTGATGAGCACGGACGTCGTGTCCGTCGAGCCGGACGCGTACATCGCCGAGGCGGTCAACCTGATGTTCGAGCGCAAGATCGGCGTCCTGCCCGTGCTCGACGAAGGCGCCGTGGTGGGCATCCTCACGAACGCCGACCTGCGCCAGGGCCTCGTGCGCGTGCTCGCCGATCGCCCGACCGACGGCGGTTGACGGCCGCTCATCCCGTGGACCACGCGATCCACGCCGCCAACCTCGTCAAACACTACGGCGAAAACGTCGCCGTGGACGACCTGTCGTTCGACGTCCGCTACGGCGAGATCTTCGGTCTATTGGGCCCTAACGGCGCCGGCAAGACCTCGACGATCCGAATGCTGCTCGGCCTGCTCGCGCCGACCTCCGGCGACGTCCGCGTTCTGGGCGCCGCGGACGTGCGCACCGTGCTGCCCCGCGTCGGCTACCTGCCCGAAGAGCGCGGCTTGTACCGCGACGTCCGCGTGGACGACTGCCTGGTCTACCTCGCAGAGCTAAAGGGCGTGCCCCGGCGTGAGGCGCGCCGGCGCGTCACCGAGGGACTCGTAGCGCTCGACCTGCCGGACGTCGAGCGCAGGGCGATCAAGACGCTCTCGCGCGGGCAGCAGCAGAAGGTCCAGTTCCTGGCGACCGTCCTCCATCGCCCGGAGCTGCTGATCATCGACGAGCCGTTCAGCGGTCTCGACCCGGTGAACACGCGCGTGCTGCGCGACTTCCTGCTGGGCCTGCACGCCACCGGCACGACGATCGTGATGTGCACCCATCAGATGAACCGGGTCGAAGAGCTGTGCGAGCGGCTGCTCATGCTGCAGGACGGCCGCCCCGTGCTCTACGGCGGCGTGCAGGCCATCCGCCGCGACTTCGCCGGCGACCGCGTCCGCATCCTGCTGGACGACGCGCCGCCGGACGCCGCCGCGCAGCTCGCCGGCCTGCCGGGGGTCGTCGAAGTGCAATCAAGTGCGGCGGACGGCTTCATGCTGCGGCTCGCCCCTGGCGCGGGCAGCGCCGAGGTGATGGCCGGGCTGGTCGATCGTCCGTCGCTGGCCGTCCAACGCTTCGAAGCATACCTGCCGTCGTTGGAGGAGATCTTCCTACGCGTCGCCGGCGACGACGCGCCGCCGCCGCCGAGCGCGGCGCCGCACGCGTGAGCCGCCTCGGCGGCCTGGTCCGCGTCGCGCGGTTTGAGTACCGGCGCCACCTGCGCAGCAAGCAGTTCATCGGCACTACGCTGGGCATGCCGCTGTTCATGGTCGCGATCGGCGCCGTCTCGGCGTGGTCCGGCAGCACGGCCCAGCAGACGTCGCGCCACCCGTGGGGCTTTGTCGCGGTCACGGCCAGCGCGGAAGCCCAGGCCACCCTTGCCGCCAGCGACCTGCGCGCCTTCGACACCGTCGCCGACGCGGACCGCGCCCTGGCCGCCGGCGACATCGGCGGCTTCGCCGAACGCACCGACTACGCCCGTTACACCGCCACCGCGTGGGAGGCGATGCCGGACGGCGTGGCCTCGACGCTTCGCGACGCCGTCCGGGCCGAGGCGATCGCCGCCGCGCCCGCGCTGCTTCGAGCGCGCTGGTCCGAGCCCGTCCGCGTGCGCTACGCCCTGGCCGCCGCCCCCAACGATGTCCGCCCGCCGGCGGCGCTGTGGGCGACGCTGGGCATCGCCTTCGCCGTCCCGCTGGCGCTGACGCTGGCGGTGCTGTTCTCGACGACGCTCCTCGTGACGGCCGTGGCCGAGGAGAAGTCGAACCGCCTGCTCGAGTGCCTGGCCACCTCCGTCGCGCCGACCGCGCTCGTCGGCGGCAAGGTCGTGGGGCTCGGGCTGCTGGCGCTCACGCAGTTGGCCGTCTGGGCCGCCGGCGCGATGGCCGCGGCGGCAATCGGGCTGCGCGTCGGCGCGTCGGGCTCGTTCGTGGCGTCGTTGCCATGGGGCACCGTCGCCCTGGCGGCCGCGTGGTTGCTCGGCGGGTACCTCGTGCAAGCCGCCGTCGTCGTCTCGCTGGGCATCGTCATCGGCGAGCCGCGCGAGGCGCAGCAGGTGGCGGGGTTCGCCAGCCTCGGGCTCGTGCTGCCGTTCAGCCTGGCCGGTCTGCTCGTGTTCCGCCCGGCAAGCCCCGCCGCCGTCTGGCTGTCGATCGTGCCGCTCACCTCGCCGGTGGCGATGCCGATCCGGCTGCTGCTCTCGGCCGTTCCGGTGTGGCAGGCGGTCATCTCCGCGCTCCTCTTGGCGGTGACGGCCGCCGCGTCGCTCGCCGCCGCCGGCGCGCTGTTCCGCTACATGCTGCTCCGTCCCCCGCTGCGGTGGCGGCGCCTGTTCGGCCGCCGATTCGCGTCGCGTGGCGCTGCATGAACGCCGCGATCGTGCGCCGCGTCGCGCTGCGGGAGTTCCTGTGGCATCTGCGACGCCGCTCGTTCCTGCTGACGACGTTCGGCCTGCCGGTTCTCGGCCTCGCGTTCGGCCTCGCGACGGCGTACTTCGGCGCGGGCGCCGCGGTCCAGGTCGGCGCCGTCGTCGGCCGTGCCCTGGAGGTCGATGAGCTCCGCCGCAGCGCCGAACGCCCGCGGATCGCCTTGGTGGAGAGCGCGCGAGGCGACGCCGCCGCGCCTGGAGACGTTTCGCCCGGCGACGCGGCGAACGGCGGCGGATCGCCCGTGGCCCCTGGCATCGACCCATCCGCCCCCTCCGATGATCACGCCGCAGCCTCCGTGACGACGTTCCCCAGCCTCGCCGCCGCCCGCGCCGCCCTCGACGCCGGCGACGTGGACAGCATCTACGTGGTCGGCGCCGACTACCCGAACGACCCGACGATCGTCCGGCTCGCGCGGTCCTGGGCGCCGCCGGGCGGCGATGTCGACGCCGTGACGGATGCGCTGCGGCATCGGGTCTGGCCTGACGCGCCGGCCGACACGGCCGCGGCCATGGCCGATCCGTCCGCGCGGATCGCGCGCCACGCGGTCCCGCCGCCGGCGCCCGTCGCACAGGAAGCGGCCGCGGCGGACGGCGCGGACAAGCCGGCCCGGATCGCGCTCGTGCTGGCGGTCGGGTTGCTGCTGTACACCACGATCTTCACGGCGTCCTCGTTCCTGCTGCAGAGCGTGACGACGGAGAAGGAGAACCGGATCATCGAGATCCTGTTGACGTCGCTGACGCCGCTCGAGCTGCTCGTCGGCAAGGTGATCGGCCTCGGGCTGCTCGGCGGCGTCCAGCTGGTGGTGTGGGGCGGCTTCGGGCTGATCGCGTTGAACGTCGGCGCCGTCGCCCTGGCCGCGGCGACGGCCGTTCACTTCGGGCCGGTCGTCATCGGCCTCGCCATCGCCTACTTCGTGTTCGGTTACCTGTTCTATGCCAGCCTGATGGGCGCCATCGGCGCCCTCGTGCCGTCCTTCCAAGAGAGCGGCCCGTTGACGTTCGTCCTCCTGATCCCGGCCTGGTCGCCATTCCTGGTGCTCGACGTGCTGATGCGCGCGCCGAACGGCTGGCTCGCGCGGGCGATGAGCGTGTTCCCGCCGACGGCCCCGCTGTGCATGATGCTCCGCCTTACCAGCGGCGTCGTGCCGTGGTACGACATCGCGCTCAGCCTCGGCCTACTGGTGGTCGGCGCGGCCGCGGTGCTCGCGCTGGCCGCTCGCTTGTTCGGCACGACCCAATTGCTGGCGGGCGAGGGCTTCCGGCTGCGCCGCGGCCTGGCGGTGCTGTTCGGGCGGTAGCGTCCGGCGCGGACCCAGCGCCGCGCGCCGCGCCGCGCCGCGCTGCGGGGCGGCCGCGGGCACCCCATCAAGCCTTGCGCCGCGCCGCGCCGCTGTGGTAGCATCGCCCGGTCAATCGACCCGCGCCATGGAGACCGTATCCCCATGTTCGATATCATCGGCAAGCGCTACTTCCTGATCTTCCTATCCGCGCTGATCTTGGTGCCCGGCACCATCAGCTTGCTGCTGTGGGGCATTCCTGTTTCCATCGACTACAAGGGCGGGACGGTCTACCACCTGGAGTTCGAAGCGGGCGCCAAGGTGGCGGACAGCGACGTGGTAGCCTTGTACGCGGAGCAGGGCATCTCGGACGCCCAGGTCGTGACCGTCGTCGCGGACGAGGGCAAAGGCCCCGCGTTCCAGATCCGTTCGTCCGAGATCGTGCCCGAGGCGAAGAACAAGCTGGACGCGGCGCTCGACGCGAAGTTTGGCCCGCACACGACGCTGCGCTTCGAGTCCGTCGGCGCCTCGGTCGGCGCGCTCGTCACGCGCAATGCCGGTATCGCCGTGATCTTCTCGTCCATCCTCATCTGCCTCTACCTGACGCTGCAGTTCCGCCACCTCCAGCACCCGATCCGCTACGGCGTGGCGGCGATCGCGGCACTCTTGCACGACGTCCTGGTCGTTCTCGGCCTGGCCTCGCTCATCGGGCACTTCATGGGCTGGGAGGTCGATGCGCTGTTCCTGACGGCGCTCCTGACCGTGATCGGGTTCTCGGTCCACGACTCGATCGTCGTCTTCGACCGGATCCGCGAGAACAGCGGGCGGCTGCGCGGCCTGTCGTTCGAGCGGATCGTGAACCATTCGATCGTCCAGACGCTGGACCGCTCGATCAACACGCAGCTCACCGCGCTGTTCACGCTGTTCGCGATCTACGTCTTCAGCACCGGCCAACTCCACCGCTTCCTGTTCTGGCTGATCATCGGCCTGATCAGCGGCACGTATTCGTCCATCGCAAACGCCGCGCCGATCCTGGTGATCTGGTCGAACCGCGAGTGGCAGCACTGGTTCGGGCGCGGCAAGGACGACGGGCTCGTCGCCGCGGGCTGATCCGCCCGCGGCCGACCGCATACGCATGCGCCGGGACCGGGCCATCGCCGCGGCCCGCGCTGCGGCACGCCGATTGCTAGGGGGCCGCCCGTGACTTTGCCGCCCATCCCCGCGCATGACCCCGACTTCGCACCCCACCCCGACGGCGCACCTCACCCCGACGTGCCGCCGCCGGACGGCGACTGGATGGTCGAGGCGATCGACCTCGTCAAGACGTACGGCGAGTTCGAGGCGGTTAAGGGGCTGACGCTGCGCGTGCGCCGGGGCGAGATCTTCGGCTTCCTCGGCCCGAACGGCGCCGGCAAGACGACGACGATCCGCATCCTGACCGGCTTGCTCCAGCCGACATCCGGCGTGGTCCGCATCGGCGGCCACGACCTGGCCACGGACTCGCTGGCCGCCCGGGCGATCACGTCGCTCATCCCCGATACGCCGTATCTGTACGACAAGCTGACGGGCCGCGAGTTCATCCACTTCGTCGCCGGCCTGTATGGCACGCCGCCCGACGTGGCGGAGCGGCGAATGGCCGAGCTGCTGGACGTCTTCGACCTCACGGATCGGGCGGACGACCTGATCGAGGGCTATTCGCACGGCATGCGGCAGAAGACGCTGATGATCGCGGCCCTCGTTCACGATCCCAAAGTGCTCTTTCTGGACGAGCCGACCGTCGGGCTCGATCCGCGTTCGGCCAAGCTGATGCGCGACGTCTACCGCCAGCTCGCGGCGCGCGGTACGACGATCCTGCTTTCCACCCACATCCTTGAGATCGCCGAGCGGATGTGCGACCGCATCGGGATTATCGATCACGGCGAGCTCATCGCGCTCGGGACGATGGACGAGCTGCGGCATCTGGCGGCCCACCACGCGACGCTCGAAGACATCTTCCTCGAGCTGACCGGCGGCTCCGCGTTCGCCGAGATCGCCCGGGTCCTCGAGTGAGCGTGGGGGCGGAGGGCGAGGCCGACGAGACAACCGCGATCGTGCCGGACGGCGCGTCGGGCGCTACGGGGCCGGCTCGGCGGCGGCGATCGGCGTTCTGGTGGCTCGTCCGCTCGCGCTGGACGATCTTCTGGAACACGATCGCCCGCGGAGCGCGCTGGCGGCGCCTAACGTACGGCATCGTCGCCGGGGGCCTCGTCGTCATCTGCCTTGCGCTAGGGGTCTTGGGTTGGGGCCTCACCAGCGGCCTCAAGCTGGCCACGACGCTCGATCTTTCCGCCGCCGACATCGCCGCCGGCGTCGACCCCCGCTCCGCGACGGACGTGATTCTGGCGACAGCATTCTCCGGCGCGATGCTGCTGGCGGTGATGGTCGGGTTCACGGTGTCGCTCGCCGCGCTTTACCTCGCCCGCGACCTCGACATGCTCCTCGTATCCCCCGTTTCGCGCCGCGCCGTGTTTGCCAGCAAGCTGCTCGGCGGCATCCTGCCCGGCTTCCTGCTGGTCGGCGTGATCACCGTTCTGCCCCTGATCGGGCACGGGATGGCGAACGAGTATGGCGCGTCCTACTGGGCGGCGCTCGTCGTCGCGCTCGTGCTCACGCCCGTGCTGCCCACCGCGTTTGGCGCTGTCGCCGTCGTGTTCATCGTCCGCCGCGTGCCGGCCCACCGGCTCGGTGAGATCGTCGGCCTGATCGTGGTGGCCATGACGTTGGCGATCGTTCTGCTCCTGGGCAGCGCGAACCGGCTGCAGGAGACGATGACGTTCCAGCAGGTGATGGCCTACCTGAACCGCGCCCGCAGCCCGTACTCGCCCGCCGAGTGGCTGACGCGCTTCCTGGCCGCGTCCGGCCGCCACGACACGGCCACGGCGCTGCGCTGGCTTGCGATCAACGTCGGCGTGGCGGCGGCGGCGCTCGTGCCGCTGTACGCCGTGTCCGACCGCATGTACCAGGAGGGCTGGCTGCGGATGCACTCGGCCAACCTCCGCCGTGTCGTCCGCCGCGGCATCCTGTGGTGGCAGCGCCCCGAACGCGCCGCCGACCTGGGCCGCCCTTCCGGTCTGCTCGCCCGCCTGCCGGCGCCCGTTGTGGCGATGATCCGCAAGGACGCCCGCCTGATCCCACGCGATCTGACGAACGCCGCCCAGGTGCTCTCGCCCCTGGCGTTCGGGGTGTTCTTCGTGATCCAACAGCTGCTGTATCCCTTGCGCATCGGCGGCGGCGAGAGCGGCACGGTCTATACCCAGCCCGTGCTGACGATGTTCGCCGCGTTCGTGGCCACGGGCGTCGCGTCGATGGTCTTCTCGCGCGTGGCGCTCACCGGCATCTCCGTCGAGGGCAAGCGCTGGTGGCTCCTGCGCAGCGCGCCGCTCAGCGCGTTCCAGCTCGTGCTGGCCAAGTTCCTCGTGGCGTTCCTGCCCTACGGGGTCCTGTCCGGCGCGCTCATCCTGCTCTTTGAGGGCGCCCGCCTCGTGCGCACGGCCGTCGACGCCGACATGGGCCTCGTGGCGGGGCTGGCGCTGGTGCACGTGCCGTCGATCCTGTACGCCTGGTTCGCCTCGCTCGTCGTCGGGGCGGGCGTCGTGGCGGTCAGCCTGGCGGTCGGCGCCGCGCGGCCGAACCTGAAGTGGGACAGCCCGCACGAGATGATGACGCCGGATGTCGGCTGCCTGTCGATCCTGTTCTACGGCGCCTACGCTGGCGTGACGTCGATCGCGCTCCTCCTGCCCGGAGCCGTCGGCGGCTTCCCGATGCTGGCCCATCCGTGGGCGTTTTGGCTGGCGGGCCTGACGATCGGCCTCGGCACGACAGCCGTCGTCGTCGGCGGCAGCCTGTGGCTGGCGGCGGGCGAGGTGCCGTTCATCGATGGCTGAGCGCCGACCCGGCCGCGTCCCCGCGTTCGCCGCCCCGCTCGGCGTGGCGCTGTTCTGGATCGGCGTCCTGGTCGGCGGCGCGCTGGCGCCCGGCTACAGCGCCCGCTCAGACTACATATCGAGCCTCGCTTCCCGCGGTTCCGCCGTCGCGCCGATCGGGATGGCGGCGATCGCCGCCATGGCGTTCGCCCACTTGTTCGGCGCGGCCGACGCTTGGCGGGCCTGGCGGCATCGCGCTGTCGCGGCGGCGCTGGCGCTGGCCGGCGTGTCGCAGCTCGTGATCGCCGCGAGCCGGATTCGCTGTCCGCTGGGCGCCGCGGGCTGCCGGTTCGAGGCGCAGCCGGTGGCGCAGGACGCCTTCGATGCGCTCCACCACGACGCCGTCCTGGCGTACGAGCTGTTCCTGCTGATGGCGATGCTCGTACTGTTCGTCGGCGCGTGGCGCGCGGCGCCGTGGCCGCGCTGGCTCGGGATCGTATCGTTGCCGCTCGGCATCGCGTCCGCGTACCTGCTCTACCGCACCGGCGCCGTGGACAACGGGCTGTGGCAGCGCTCGTGGGCGCTCGTCAGCTCCGCGTGGCTGCTGCTGGTGGTGTGGAGCGCGTGGCGCTCTGCGCGGCGGGGCGGCTGACGCCTACCCGTCCTGCGAGTACCGCGGGTCCAGGATGTCGCGCACCGTGTCGCCGATCAGGTTCCAGGCCAGCGAGAAGAACACGATCGCCAGGCCGGGGTACACCACGATGTACCAATTGCGGCCGAACGCCGCCGACGTGATCTGGTTCCGGGCGCCCGAGATCATCTGTCCCCAGTCCGCGTATCCCGCCGGCACGCCGAGCCCGAAGAACGAAAGACCGGCGAACGATTGCACGATCGTCCCGATGTCCAGCGAGGCGACGACGAGCACCGGAAAGATCGAATTGGGTAGAATGTGTTGCAGGATGATGCGAAGATCGCTCGCGCCGAGCCCGCGGGACGCCATCACGTACTCGCGCTGCTTGACCGAGAGGATGTCGGCGCGGACAAGCCGCGCATACCCCATCCACCCGAAGAGAACCAAGGCGATCACGGCCGGTGCGATCGAGTGGCTGCCCGAGCCGGCGGATCGAAGGACCGTCGCCAGCGTGATCGCCGCCAGAAAATAGGGAAACGCCTGGAATATCTCGACGATCCGCATGAGCGACTCGTCGATCCAGCCGCCGTAATAGGCGGCGATCGAACCGATGGTGAGCCCGAGCAGCAGCGACAGCAATACGATCGTAACGCCCGCCTTGAACGCGGTGCGCGTGCCCCACACAACGCCATAGTAGATGTCGTACTGATCGGGCGTCGTGCCAAACCAGTGCTCGGCGCTCGGAACCTGAGGGATCCTCACAAAGCCGTACTTGGGCACGCGATACGCGTCGATCTGGCAGGTAATCCTCTGATCGGGCGGGCAGGGCGCCAGAACGGGTGCGGCAAGGGCGATGACGCTGAACGCCACCAAGAGCACCGTCCCGATGATCGACGATGGGTTGCCCAGCAGCCGGGCAACGACATAGCGCACGGATCGTCGGTCGACCGCGACGTGATGGGGTGCGCGGTCGGCGATCTCCATCTCCAACCGCGTCGGAACGTCGGTGGAAAGCGTTCGGTCACTCGGCTCGACCGGAGGGATCGTGGTCATCGAAAGGGCCTTCTTTGCCGCGGCTGGAGTGGCTTGGTGGCGCGGGGGAGCGACGTCTTCAGCTGAGTCGGATGCGGGGATCGACAACCGCGTAGAGCACGTCCACGATCAGGTTGCCGACGATCAAGAGCACCGCCAGGAACATCACCAGGCCCAGGACCGTCACGACGTCAAGGTTGCCCGCCGACTGGATCACGCGCCGACCGATCCCCGGCCAGTCGAAGATCGTCTCGGTGATCGCGGCGCCGCCCATCAGGCTGACCAGCAACAGGCCGCCCTGGGTGATGACCGGCAGCAGCGCGTTCGGGCGGGCGTGCTTGCGAACGACCTCGCGATAGCTCAATCCTTTGGCCATCGCGGTGCGAACATAATCTTGGCGCAACGTGTCGAGCATGCTCGAGCGGGTGACGCGCAGCAACACGGCGGAGTTGAGGGCGGAGAGCGTCACCACCGGCATCACGAGATGGCGCAGCGCATCCCACAGCACTTCGAAGTTGCCGCGCAGTAGCGCATCCACCGTGATCAGGCCGGTCGCCGGCGCCCACGCGTTGGTCCACGCGGAACTGTCGACCAGTCGCTGCGTCGTAGGATACAGCCGCCCCCCGGTCGGGAGCACCTTCAGCATGGCGCCGAACACCATCAGCAGGAGCAGCGCGGACACGAACGCCGGGACGCTCGTGCCGAGAATGGAGACCAGTCGCAGAAACTGGTCCGTCGGTTTGTTGTGTTGCAGGGCCGCTTGCATCCCGAGCCAGACGCTAAGCGGGATGAGCGGGATCGTCGACCAAAGGGCAAGCTCGAGCGTGGCGGGAAACAAGCGGCGGATCATGACCGTCACCCTCTCCTTGCCCGTCTTCGAAAAGCCGAGGTCGCCGTGGGCGATCTTGCCGATCCAAGCGGCGTATTGGACATAGATCGGCTTGTCCAGGCCGTATCGCTTGATGAGCTCGTCCTCATGCCCCGGCCGGGCCGCGTCGCCTTGATAGGCGGCGAGACGTTGCCCCGGCGAAAGCTGCGTCAACATCAGAAAGATGAGCAGCGTAACGCCGAACAGGATGAGCGGGAGGATCAGCAGGCGACGGATAATGTAGTTCGTCATCGAGCACCCTTTGGCCGGCGTCGACGCAAGCGCGTCCGGATGTGCATGCGCTCACGAGCGCGCGGGAGCGATCGATCGTGGAGGATGAGCAGACGCGTGGGCCGCTGCACGGACAGCGCGGCCGCCCTCGGGAACGGACGGCCGCGCTGTCTGGACTTCTTTCAGCGGCGACGAAAGGCGTCAGCGCCTATGGCTGCTTGGACAGGCCATAGTAATACTCCTCCGGGATCAACGGATTGTTGAACCAGCCGCTGACCTCTTTGCGCTGGTAGTGGCGCCCGGTGGCCTGGTACAGGAAGATGTCGATGGCATCGTCGTACGCGGCCTTCTGCAGCTGGCCGTAGATCGCGTCGCGCTTGGCCGGATCGGACTCCGCCAGGCCCTCGTCGATCAGCTTGTCGTAGCCGGCCTGCATCGCCTCGGGGAAGCTCTGTGCGCGGGAGTACGCGCCGCTGCTCTGCATGAACGGCGCGACCCAGTTCGAGGCGTCCATGTAGTCCGCCGACCAGCCCGAGATCGAGATCGGGAACTTCTCGAGGCGGCGCGCCTCGAGGAACGACGGCCACTCGAGCGACTGGACGTCGACCTTGTACTTGTCGCTGACCTGCGCCAGGCCGTTGGCGATGATCTCGGCGGCGATCTTGCGGGACTCGTTGCCTTCGTTGTAGGCCAGCGTCATCTTGAAGCCCTTCTCCGCGACCTGTCCGCCCCATGCCTTGGCCAGGTGCTCGCCGCACTTGTCCAGGTCGGTCGTGTAGATCGGCGAATCAGCACCGAAGCCCATCAGGCCTTCGATGATCGGTCCGCGCGCCTGCACGCCCTCGCCCTGCAGACCATCGCGAATCATCGTGCCCCAGTCGAAGCAGTAGTTGAAGCCCTGTCGGACGTCGAGGTCCGTGAAGAAGTCCGTCGGGATCCCGTCGCCCAGCGCGCCGGAGCCGATGAACTCGCTGTCCTTGTTGATGTCGAACGTGAACATCGCCGCGGTCATCTGCGCGACCGGATAGCCCTTGAACAGCTCGATCGCGCCATCCGCGGCGCCGGGCGTGGACGGTGACGATTCGTCGCTGCCGTCGAACGTCGTTGCGACCATCGGTTCGACCTGGGAGATCTGGTCGCGCGGAACATCGACCGTATCCGCTTCGCCCGCCTGGAACTTGGCGAAGCGCGTCGCCCACTCATCGACCTTCTGGAAGACGATGTGCTTGAGCGGCGCTACGCCGGACGGACCGCCGGCCCAAAGGGGCTCCGTGCGCCAGTACTTCTCGTTCGCGACCAAGTCGATCTCCTGGCCAGGCTTCCAGGTGTCGAGCTTATATGGGCCGGTCCCGTTCGCCTTGTTGAACAGCACCGTGTTCTGCGCCTCGGGCGAGTGCCACTTCGTCCACGTCGCCTCGCCGGCTTCGTTCTTGCACGCGCCGTCCCAGTCGCCCTGCTGGACCATCCACTCCATGTCCAGCGCGCCGCCCCACGGCTGGCTGAGCAGCTGGAGGAGCCACGGCGTCGCGCTCTTGAGCTTGATCGTGACCGTCTTGGCGGCGTCGTCGGCCGTCACGGCGCTCTGCACTTCTTCACACAGGGCGATCAATGCATCGGCCGGCGCGTCGGCGATCGTCGCCCCGTCCTTTGTGACCTTCCCGCGCTCCAGGGCCAGGCCCTCGATCGAGCTCGTCCCGAGCACCGGCTCGAGGAACAGCGCCTGCGGGCCGTCCACGCGGTCCTGCAGCATCCCGCGCTGGAGGGTGTAGGCGATGTCGTGCGGCTCCAGCGTGCCGCCCTCGTGGAACGTCACGCCGTCACGGATGTCAAAGGTGTACGTGAGGCCGTCGTCCGACACCTGCCACTTCGTGGCCAGGACCGGCACGAAGTCGTCGGCCTTCTCGCGGTTGTAGAAGACCATGCTGTCGTACAAGGCCATCTCGAACATCGAGCCCGTCGTCTCGTACGTCCAGGCCGGGTCCAAGGTCTCGGGCTCGCCGATGCTCACGTGGACCAGCGTGTCCGCGGGGACCTTCGAGCCGGCCGTCATGTTGCCGGCGCCCGTCGTGTCCGACACGGCGGTCGTGTCCGTGACGGGCGTGGTCGCGCCGTTGCCGGACTCACTGCCCGGTGCGCTCGGTTGGCCGCAGGCGCCGACGCCGACGGCCAGGAACAGTGCCGCCGCCACGGCGAACGACCTCTTCAACGAAATGGACATGCGTTTCCTCCTCGGTCAGATGCGGTCAAAACGGTTATACGGCGACGTTGGCCCGCCCGTTCATCGGGCGCGGCGCGGCCGCGGTGGTGTTGCGTGGAGTGGGCCGAAGCGCTTGGCCCAGGATGATCGAGCGCGCGCATGCCTCGATGCGCTCGAGCGCGTCGTACGCATGCAGCAGGTCGCGGCCGATGACGACGACGCCGTGCCGCGCGATCAGCACGGCGGCCGCGAACGCGGCAATGCGTTCGCGCGTGTCGGGTCGAGCGGCGAAGGCGCCGACTTCGGCCGCCTCGTCGTCGCCGGGCACGACGTCGACGGGGCCGATCGGACCGAGCGCGGCGATCGCGGCCGGGATCGGGACGCCCGCCGTCGCGAAGGCCAAACAATGCGGTGCGTGGGCATGGACGACGGCGTGTGCCTCGGGCGCGGCGGCGTACGCCGCCAAGTGGACGGCGACGTCGCGGGACGGTTCGCCATCGCCCCCGGTCTGCCGACCGGTACGGTCGAACGAGAGCACGTGCGCTTCTTCAAGCTGCCAGTGATGGCGATGTCCGGCGTAGCGGGGCGTCATGAACACGGTGTCCCCACGCCGCACGCTGATGTTCCCACCGGCCACGTCCGTCATCCCCCGCCCCAACATCGTCCGTCCGACACGCGCGATGGCACGCGCCGGGTCGTCGAGCGGGTCGGGGAGCAACATAACCGCGATGATACCACGGCGCGGGGGGCGGGCAAACGCGCCTCTGTCGGGGAGACGGGTGGACGGGACCTCGCGGGGATGAACGCAGACCGTTGCCCCGTTGGGAACGCCGAGCTCCCGCTCGGCTCTGGCCGACGCACGGCGACGAAAGGGCCGAGCTGGGGCTCGGCGTTCCCAGGGCGGGGGGCGGCGACCTTGGGTCCAATGACCTATCGCCGCTGGTGCGTTCGCCCTGTACGTCCGCCCAGCCCCGCCCGCCTCGGCCGTACAATCCCCCCATGACTCGTGTCTCCTGGTCGCCCGCCGGTCATTCCAGCCCCCTCACGCGACGCCTCGCCGCCGCCGCCGCGGTCCTGCTGTACCTGGCGCTCGGCGCCGCGTACGCGCGGACGGTTCCACCTTGGGAGGCGCCGGACGAGCCCTGGCATGCGGCGTATGCTCTGGCCGTGGCGGACGGGCGGCTGCCGACGGTGGACGAGACGTACGAGTTTCACCATCCGCCGCTGGCGTATGCCTGGTACGCGCTGGGAATACGGATCACCCGCATCCGCTCGCTGCCCGTGGGCGACGCCAACCCGCGCTACCCGTTCGCGGCGGCGGCCCTGGCCCATCCGCCGGGCGATCCGCGCGTCGGGCCGGTGCGCTTCCTGCGGACGTGGGGAGCGTTGCTGGCCGCGCTGGCGGTGCCGCTGACGTTCGCGGCGGCGCGAGCGGCGGGTGCGGGAAGGGCGGGCGGTGTCGCGGCGGCGTTCGGCGTGGCGACGTGGCCGCAGTTCGTGTACACGGGGCATACCGTCTCCAACGATGGGTTGGCGACCGTCGCGGGGGCGCTGCTGACGTATGCGTTGGTGTGCGTACTGGCGCGTTTGGGACCCAGGGACAGTCCGGCGAAGCCGGCCTGGGAGGGGACCTGCGCCGCCCCGATCGCGTTCGTCGGCGCTGCGGTCGCGGTCGCGACAAAGCTGAACGCGGCGGTGCTGGTGCCCGTGGTCGTTGTGGCGGCGCTTGCGGCGGCCGCGACGGCGCGTGATCCCCGGCGGCGGGCGGGCGCCGTGCGGACGGCGATCGGCGCGGTCGCGGGATCGATCGGTGCGTTGGTGGTCCTGGGCGTGGTTGCGCAGGGCGCGATCGCCGCGCTGGCGGCACAGGCGCTGGCGCGCGCGGGCGGTCGGGCGACATCGCTCCCGCCCGCCTTCCTCGCCGACACGCTCGCCAGCCTGTGGGCGCGCTTCGGTTGGGCGAACGTCG
>JBDTSC010000036.1:0-16089 GCA_039931375.1 Ardenticatenales bacterium | reverse complement strand
GGTTGGCGACGGAGCGCTCGAAGATCGCGTTGGACTTCCAGAAGGCCAGGATGTCTTTTTCGCCGGCGGGGAAGTCGACTTTGGGGGGGAGGGGTTTGAACATCATCGGCCTCGGGGGCGGTTGAATGGTGAATCGGTCGGGCGGAACGGATGGGGAATGATACGCGGTCGGCTGAGAGGGCGGCGAATCAACCCGTTGCCGCGCCACCAAGCGTGTCGAACACCTCCCGCACCGCCTGCACGTCCCCCCACATCAACCGCTTCGGCGCCCCCTCCGCGGTGGACGGGTTGCGCAGCAGGTACGCCGGGTGGAAGATCGGCATCACCTTGCGCCCCTCCCAGTCGAACCACTGGCCGCGGATCTTCGTGATCCCGCGCTTCTCGTCGAGCACGGACTGAAGGGCCGAGGCGCCGGTGAGGAGGATGATGCGGGGGTCGATCAGGCGGATGATCTCCCTCACCCACGGCCGATACCACTCGATCTCGTCCGTCGCGGGCTTGCGGTTGTCGCGTGGGCGGCGGAACGCGCTGTTCGTAATGAAGACGTCCGCGGCCGGATCGAAGCCCACCGATTCCAGGATCGCGTCGAGCAGCTTGCCGCTCTTGCCGACGAACGGCCGACCGAGCCGGTCCTCTTCCGCCCCCGGCGCCTCGCCGATGATCATCACCTTGGCCGCCGGGCTGCCGCGATAGACGACGATCCGGCCTCCCTCGACCTCCAGCGGGTCGCCCGTCAGCGCCAGCAGGGCCACCTCGAGCTCGGCAAAGGTGCCGAAGCGCGGCGGGCCGTCGAACAGGTCGAACTGCACGCTCATCGGCCCGCCTCCGGTTCCGCCAGCGCGATCAGGATCTCATCCATCGTCTCGAGCTCCCCGAAGTGTCCGCCCGGCTCGAACCGCGCGCGGCAGTTCGGCAGATGGTCCGCCAAGTACCGCCCCATCGCCGCCGGCACGTTCTCGTCGTCGAGCCCCTGCCACAGGTCCACCGGCGCCGTGACCCGGCCGAGCGCGAAACCCCACGGGCGCGTCAGCACCGCGAAGTCCTGCGCCGTGCCGCGCCAGCCCTGGCGAAACGCCTCCCGCATCTGGTCCAGGAGCACCCGATGCACCTCGGCGTCCGCCACGGCGATGCGATCCGCCTCGGCCATCCGCCGCGTCATGCGACCGAGCATCCATTCCGGCTCCCGGCGAAACAACCGCGCCTGCATCCAGCTGGTGATCTGCCGCTGGAACGGGGCGTGGATCAGCATCCACCACGAGAACGTCCGAAACGCCGAGAAGCCGGCGAACGCATCCGGCCGATCGAACGGCGCCATCGACGCCGCCAGGACGATGTGTGTCACCCGCTCGGGCAGCCCCGCCCCGCAGGCCAGCGCGTACGGACCGCCGCCGGACCCCCCGGCCACCGCGAACCGCCGCAGGCCGAGCGCATCGGCCAGGGCGGCGACGTCGGCGGGCCAGTCGAGCATGCGGCGCCGCGGCTGCGGGTCGGAGCGACCGATGCCCGGCCGGTCGACGGCGATCATGCGGATCCCCGCGTCCACGATCGGCCGATCGTCGCGCATCAGCAGCCGCGAGCCCGGTACGCCGTGGAACACGAACACCGGCCGGCCGTCGGGGTCACCGAACTCAGCGTAGGCCAGCCAGCGACCGTCGGCCAACCGCACGCCGAGCTGCAGACGGCGTTCGTTCGCGCGCGCGACGGCCCGCGAAAGGTCCTCGGGTGAGATGGCGGTCTGGCGCTCGGGCATTCGTGACAGGCCGATCAGGCGGGCGGCGGCGCGCTCGCCGCGCCCAGCGCCTGCGTGGCGACGTCTTGGATGAGGTAGTCGCCCGCAAAGCGCACCTGCACCATGCTGGTCGTACCCGAGCGGCCGATCGGCTGGCCCGACGTGATCACAACGCGGTCGTCGGCGCCGATGAGGCCGGCCGCCGCCGCCGCCTCGATGAGGGCGCGGACCATCTCGTCCGTGGTCGCATACGGCGCGATGATCAACGGCGTCACGCCCCACACCAGCGCCATCCGACGGGCGACCTCCGCCCGATGCGCCGCGCCGATGAGAGGCATCTGCGGCCGATGCGCCGCCACCGCCCGCGGCGTCGACCCGGACGACGTGCCGGCGATGATCGCGGCCACGTTGACGCGCCGCGCGATGTCGACGGCCGCCTCGCAGATCGCGCCGTCCACGGTGTGCTTGCGGTGCACGGCGCCGCGGCGGCCGAGGTCCTCGTACGGCAATACCCGTTCGACCTCGCGCGCGATCGCCGCCATCATCGCCACGACCTCGGCGGGATGGTCGCCGACGGCGGTTTCGGCCGACAGCATCACGGCGTCCGTGCCGTCGTAGATGGCGTTGGCGACGTCGTTCGCCTCAGCGCGCGTCGGCAACGCGTTGTGGATCATGGACTCGAGCATCTGCGTCGCGGTGATCACCGGGATCGCGGCCTCGTTCGATTGCTGGATGATCTGCTTCTGCTCGACCGGCACCCGCGCCGCGCCGATCTCGAGTGCCAAGTCGCCGCGCGCCACCATCACGCCGTCCGCCTGGGCCACGATCGCCGCAAGGTTGCGGACCGCTTCGGGCCGCTCGATCTTGGCGATCACGGGCACGTCGCCGCCCGAAGAGCGGATGAACTGCTGCAGCGACCGGACCTGCAGCGCGTCGCTGACAAACGAGAGGGCGATGAAGTCGACGTCTTCCGCCAGGCCGAACTGCACGTCCTGCAGGTCCTTTGGCGTCGGCGATAAGATGGACAGCGGCGTCTCTGGCAGGTTGACGCCCTTGTTGGACGATACAGGCCCTCCGACCTCGACCTCGCACTCGATGTCCTCGACACCGGTGCGCGTCACCCGCAGCACCAGGCGGCCGTCGTCGATGAGGATCCGTTGCCCGCGCAGCACGTGTTCCGCCAGCGGCCGGGCGTAGCTCACTTGGATGCGCTGCGCATCGCCGATCGCGCTCTGCGCATCCAATGTCAGCGGTAGCCCCTCGATCAGCATCGTGCCGGGCGCCACGTCGCCAAGCCGCAGCCGCGGACCCTGCAGGTCCTGCAGCACGGCTACGATCGCGTGCTCGGCCGCCGCCGCCTCGCGCAGGCGGGCGATCCGCCCGGCGTGGTCGGCGAGCGTTCCGTGCGACATGTTGATCCGGGCGACGCTCATCCCGGCCCGGATCATCTCGCGGAGCACCGCAACGCTGTCGCTCGCCGGACCGAGGGTGCAGACGATCTTCGTGCGCGGCGGTAGTGGGTTCAAGCGAACGGCTCCTGCGGCAATAGGGGCGGATCTGGGTAGGCGGGGCGGTCGGGTCGGCGCGTGAATGGTCGATCCGAATCCATCCCTGTTCGTCCCTAGTCGTATGAGTATAAAAGAAAGTCGTAGCAGTAGGGCCTGTGGATTGTGGATGAGTCCGGCAACCGCGCGGCCCGGGCGGTAGTGATTGTCGTGTCGGCCGTTGGGCACCGCAAGCGGTAGTGTGCGCGGCCCGAGGCCCGATAGGGTCGCCCTGGGGACAAGAGGGGGACAGCCGTTGATAACCAAATCCGCGTGTCAGCCGGCTCGTTCGGACGTTCCGGGCCAAGATGTCGTGCTTCGAGGCGGGTCGGGCGGTACATCTTGTGGTCCCACCAGCCTGAGACGGACGCCACGAGAGGACAGGTTATCCCCATCTGGTCCATCTTATCCCCACAAATACCGTAGTTATCCACACCGAGGGGGGCCGGACTCAGCGGTTGTACAGCCGCTGCCGGAGTTGGACCAGGTCGCGTTGCAGCTGCGCATCGACCTCGACCATGCGGTTGATCTTCTCCGAGCCGTGCATCGCCGTCGAGTGGTCGCGGCCGCCGAGCGCGGCGCCGATGGCCGGGTAGCTGGCGTCCGCCTCCTCGCGCATCAGGTACATCGCCACCTGGCGCGGCTCGGCCACGCGGGCCGTCCGGCCGCGGCCCCGCAGCTCGTCCTCGCTGACGTCGTAGTGCGCGGCGACCACCCGGATGATCTCCGCCAAGGCCGGCGGCTCGCGGCGGATCATAAGGTCGGCGAGGGCACGGTTGGCCGTGTCGGCGTTGAGCGCCAGACCGTTGGACTGCGCGTAGGCGACGACACGGTTGAGGGCGCCCTCGAGCTCGCGCACGTTGTGCTGCACCGCGCCGGCGATCTGCTCGAGTACGGCGTCGGAGACCTCGTGGTTGAAGCGCTCGTTCTTGGCGCGCAGGATCGCGATCCGCGTCTCGAGGTCGGGCGGCGCGATGTCGACCTGCAAGCCCCACTGGAAGCGCGACCGTAGGCGATCCTCGAGCGTGGCGATGTGCTGCGGCGGCCGGTCGCTGGACAGGACGATCTGCCCGTCGGACTCGTGGATCGCGTTGAAGGTGTGGAAGAACTCTTCCTGCGTGGATTCCTTGCCCGCGATGAAGTGCACATCGTCGATGAGGAGCATGTGGCAGGCACGGTAAGCGGCGCGAAAGGCGTCCGTGGCCTGCGTCCGGATCGCGTTGATCAGGTCGTTCGTGAACTTCTCCGACGAGACCAGCTGAACGTTCAGCCCGCGCGCGGCCGCGGAATGCGCGATCGCGTGCAACAGGTGCGTCTTGCCCAGGCCGACGCCGCCGTAGATGAACAACGGGTTGAAGCGCTGCGCCGGGTGTTCGGCCACCGCCTGCGCGGCCGCGTGCGCCAGCCGGTTGCCGGCGCCGACGACAAACGTGTCGAAGCGGTAGCGGGGGTTTAGCACCGTCGACGTACCGCGGAACCCGCCGCTGGTGCTCGTGGGGAGCGTCGGCTGCTCGAATTGGGTGGCAAGGCGCCCGGATCCATCGGCGTTCGACCCGTGCGCGTCGACCACGAACCGCCATCCGACATCCGGCCCGGCGACCGTGGCCATCGTATCCCGCATCGTGCTGCCCAGGCGGCTCGTCAACCAATCGTGCGTCGCCGAGTTCGGCACCGCGACGACCAACATGCCCGCCTCCAACTCGACCGCGCGCGTGTTCTTCAGCCACGCATCGAACGTCGCTCGCGTCATCTGGAGCCGCAGCTCGCCGAGGATGCGCTGCCAGACGTCCTGAGCGGTCATGGGGAGAAGCATGGGCGGCGGGTTCCTCGTCGACGGCGGTCGCCCGGCGGGCCTGGCGGGCGGATCGGCCGGATTCTAGCCGCCGCCCGAAGAGCGTCGCAAGTCCTCGGCGCGGGCCGAAAATCGACGAACGTATGTTCATTCGTGTATCTGGTACCGCTATGTCGGCGGACGACACAACATATGGATCGAAGATTATGTGCGTTTAAGCGGACCAAAAACTGGTCGGAAACTTTAAGACAACGTAGACCGGCACCGTGTGCGCTGCGACGAAGCCGTGCGCCGCCCTTGCCCGACGATCGAAGGGCGCGACGTCGTCTCTCACCTCCCGCTAACTATTGCCGCCCTCCGGCGCCGGCCTATAATCGCGCGCTTGCCCCCACCGGCCAACCCGCTCCCGCGGCGTCATCCGGTGGCGGACCTGTGCACCGAAGTCGATCATGCCTCTTGGTGGGGGAGTGCCCATGAAATCACAACCAGCCGCCGCGGACCGTGAGGTGATGATCCAGGCCGAGCACCTGGCCCGTTACTACGGACCAAGCCCAGCTCTGCGCGACATCACCTTCACGGCGTACCGCGGTGAGATCGTCGGATTCCTCGGTCCGAACGGCGCCGGAAAGACCACGACGATGCGGATCCTGACCGGGTACCTGCCGCCCACGAGCGGCAAGGCCTCGATCGCGGGATACGACATCATCGAGCAGTCGATGGACGCGAGGCGCCATGTCGGGTACCTCCCCGAGACGACGCCGCTGTACACCGACATGACGGTGTGGAGCTACCTCGACTTCATGGCGCGCCTGCGCGGCGTGGCTGATCGCGACGAGGCCGTCGAGCGGGCGATGAGCCGGGTCAGCCTCCAGGATCGCGCCGATCAGCTGATCGGTCAGCTGTCCAAAGGTCTCCGCCAGCGCGTCGGGATCGCGCAAGCCGTGCTGCACGACCCGCCCGTCGTGATCCTCGACGAGCCGACGATCGGCCTCGATCCGCGGCAGATCCAGGACGTGCGCGGGCTCATCCAGGAGCTCAAGGGCAACCACACCGTGATCATCTCCACGCACATCCTCTCCGAGGCGGAGCAGTTGTGCGACCGGGTGCTGGTCATCAACCGCGGCGAGATCGTGGCCGCCGCGTCGCCCGCGGAGCTGCGCACGCAGCTGGCCGGCGCGGACGCGGTCCGGGTCGTCGTGCCGTCGAGCGTGCGCGCCCGCGACGTCGAGCAGGCGCTGAAAGCCGTCGACGGCGTGGCCGAGGTGGCGAACGAAGGAGAGGGGCGCTACGTCGTGAAGGCGACGGCCGGCGCCAGCCCGCGGCCGGCGATCGCGCAGGCGGTCGTGGGCAACGGGTGGCCGCTGATGGAGCTGACCCCGCTGGGCATGTCGCTCGAGCGGATCTTCCTCGAGTTGACGGCCGAGTCGGGCGCCGATCCGGATGACGAGATGCTCGCGGAGGAGGACGGCGATGCGTAACCTTTGGACGATCGCGCGACGAGAGATCGCCTCGTACTTCAGCTCGCCCGTCTTCTGGGTGATCGCCACGGTGTTCATGGCTTTCAGCGGCTTTCTGTTCGCGTACATCCTGATCAGCCCCGGCCAGCAGGCCGAGATGACGCAGCTGCTCGGACTGTACGGCACGGTCATGTTGTTCGCCGCGCCGGTGCTGTCCATGAAGCTTCTGGCCGAGGAGCAGCGGACCGGCACGCTGGAGCTGCTCATGACCTCCCCGATCCGCGACTGGCAGGTCGTCTGGGGCAAGTGGGTCGGCGCCGTCTGCATGTTCGTCGGCCTGATGTCCCTCACGCTGACGCACGTTGCGATCATGCTGCGCTATGCCGAGAAGGGCATGGACTGGGGTCCGCTCCTCACGAGCTACCTCGGGCTCTTCCTCTTGGGCTCGATGCTCCTCGCGCTCGGCGTGTTCACTTCGGCGCTCACGCAGAACCAGGCGATTGCGGCGTTCCTCGGGATCATGCTGACCATGGTCCTCTGGTTCCTCTCGCTCGTGAAACAGGTCTTCAGCGAGGGGTCGTGGGTCGTGAAGACGTTCGGCTACCTCGGCCTCTCCGATCACTATCAGACATTTGGCCAGGGGATCGTCGATTCGCGCGACGTCATCTATATGGTGACGTTCACGGTCGGCGCGCTCTACATGGCCACCCGCATCCTCGAATCGCGGAGGTGGCGTTAGATGCGCGACAAGCTAAGCCCGATCGCCCCGTATGTGGCGTCGGTCGGCCTCGTCCTGATCGTCGGCGCCGTCGTCGTCCAGCAGTTGCACCTTGGCCCGCAGCAGCTGCCGCTGGCGCTGGGCATCGTCGGCCTCGTCCTCTTGTTGATCCTGCCGCTCACGCGCGTCGATGACATGCGCTCCGCGTTCGGGTCCCGGCAGGCGCGGTTCGGCGGAAACGCGTTCCTGCTGGCGGTCTCCGTGATCGGCATCCTGGTCGTGATCAACGTGCTCGGCGCGAAGCGGTTCGTCCGGCTGGACGCGACCAAGAACCAGCGGTTCTCGATCTCCAACCAGACCAAGCAGATCCTCGACGACATGCGCGAGCACAACCAGCAGGTCAAGGTCACCGCGGTCATGGCGTCGAACGATCCGCGACGCAGTGACCTTCAGCAGCTGATGGACCGCTATGCCGGCTACGGCAACACCGTGAGCTTCGTCGCGCTCGACCCGCAGCTCGACCAGCTGAAGACCGTGGCGCTCGTTCAGTCCCTCGGCCGCGACCTCACCGGCAACGAGGTGGTGGTCCAGTCGGGCAAGAAGACCGACGTGATCTACGAGAGCGACGAGAAGGCGATCACGGGCTCGATCATCAAGGTCACCCGCGACAAGCAGAAGGTGATCGCCTTCACGACCGGCCACCGCGAGTACAGCACGGCGGGCGGTGACCAACGCTCCTTTGCGGCGCTGAGCCAGGGCCTGACGCAGGACGGCTACAAGGTCGTGCCCGTCCAGGTGGCCACATCGGACACGCTCAAGGCGGACGTGATCATCGTGGCCGGCGCCCAGGAGCCGTTCAACCCGCAGGAGCTCGAGCGGCTGGCCAAGTACCAGGCCGCCGGCGGCAACATCCTGATCCTGTCCGACCCGCAGGACAAGGCCGACCTCACCCCGCTCCTCGAACCGTACGGGCTCACGCTGCGCAACGACCTGGTGATCGACACGGAGAGCCCGATCAACCCGGGCGTGCCCGTCATCCGGCCCGAGGGCGTGCAGTACCACGAGATCACGCGCGATCTGGACACGCCGTCCTACCTGATGACGATCCTGCCCGGCGCCCGCTCGATCGGCGTGCCCACCACGCCGGTGTCCGGCACGACGACGAGCGTCCTGTTCAAGACGACGGACGCATCGTGGGGCGAGACGGACCTGGCCTCGCTGCAAGAGCAGAACGCACAGCCCACCAAGGACGAGAACGACGCGTCCGGCCCGCTCGATGTCGCCGTCGCCGCCGAGCACACGGGCACCGGCGCCGGGCCGGGTCGGCTGGTCGTGTTCGGCAGCGCGGGGCTTGTCGCGGACAGCACGCTCCAGCAGATCCGCGCCCCGGGCAACCCGGTTGTGACGTTGAACGCGATCAACTGGCTGGCCCAGGACAGCCAGCTGATGGGCATCCAACCGACCAGCCAGGACGACCACCCGCTCAAACAGCCCGAGAGCAAGCTGCTGGTCTTCCTGGCGACGGCGCTCTTCATCCCGGCCGCGATCGCCGCGCTCGGTTTCTACATCTGGTGGCAGAGGCGATAAGGAGGGTACGCGATGAACCGACGCATTACGCTCATCCTGTTCCTGATCTTCGCCGCGCTCGTCTTCCTGGCGTGGAGCCTGCGCGGTGAGACCGGCCGCCAGGTCGGACCGGGCGCCCCGACGGCCACACCAGGCCCGATGTGGGGCGTGGACGGCAAGGCGGTCACGAAGGTCGAGGTCGCCGGCGGATCAAACCACTACATCCTGTCGCTGGTCGCCGGCAAGTGGCAGGTCGACAACCAGCCGGCCAACGATCAGGTCGCCGGCATCGTGGAGCGCGTGAGCAGCCCGACGGTGCTCCGCGCGTTGCCGAACGACCGCGACCCGAAGACGTACGGCTTCGCCAGCCCGACGCTGACCGTGACGTTCTCCGTGTCCGATACCGCCCACACGCTACTCGTCGGGGACACGCTGCCGACGAGCAAGACGGATCGCTACGTCATGATCCAGGGCGGCACGTCGATCTTCTCGGTCGGCGGCGCCGACCTCACCACACTCACCGATTGGCTGACCGCACCCCCGCTGGCCCCGACCGCAACGCCGCCGCCCACGGCGGAGGGCGGCACACCCGGAACGGCGGAGGCTGGGACGATGGCGCCCGGCACGCCCGAGGCAGGCACGCCCGAGGCCGGCACGCCCGAGGCCGGCACGCCCGAGGCCGGCACGGTCGCCCCGCCGGAGCCCGGCACCGCCGCACCGGCCACAAGCGGCGCCGTCAC
Organism: Ardenticatenales bacterium; assembly: GCA_039931375.1. Classification (GTDB taxonomy): domain Bacteria; phylum Chloroflexota; class Anaerolineae; order Epilineales; family Epilineaceae; genus Avedoeria. The sequence goes on along the minus strand of JBDTSC010000036.1, from coordinate 6,543 downwards.
CGCGCTCCCACCGCCCGCCGCGACGTTGGATAGCGCCGCGCCAACGGCGACGGAGTAGTTCGCCCGTTGCGCACGCCAATGGACCGCCGCTCCACCGTCGCGTCGTCGACGCGTTGGGCGCGCGCGGCGGCCGTGGTCGTGCTGAGCGCCATCGCGGCGCCGTGGATGCCCGCGCCGGGGCGCGTCGCCTTGCGCGTCGCGGCCCATAGCGAGACCGTCATGAGCGATCCGGCGCCGGGCGATGTCCGACCGACATCGCCCGGCGCCGTGACGCTCGGGTTCACCGATCCGCTCCGTGCGGACAGCCGGATCACGGTCGTCGACGACGCATTCGCAGAAGCGTCCGCCGGCGTGACCACCATCGAGGCCGCCGACCCGCGCCGGATGACCGTCCCGCTCAAGCCGGGGCTGCCGGACGGCCTCTATACCGTCCAATGGACCGCCGTCGACAACGCCGATGGGCACGCGACGAGCGGCAGCTACACGTTCAGCGTCGGGGTCGGCGTCGATGGCGCGGCGCCGTCACCACGCTCCCCCGCTACACGAACCGAGTGGGCGATCCTGGCCGCGATCGCGGCGGCTCTCGCGACGGGCGGTTATGCCGTGCGCCGTGCGCCATTAGCCATCGTGGCGCTTGTGACGATCGGGTTGTCGACTTCCGCGTGCGCCGCTCCAACGCCCACCGCGTCCAACGCTTTGCCCAACGCAGTGCCATCCGCCGCGGTGTCATCCGCCGCGGTGTCATCCGCCGCAGTGCCATCCGCCGCAGTGTCATCCGCCGCGGTGCCATCCGCCGCGGCGCCGGTCGGCGCCCTCGACGCGACCGCCGTGACGGCGAGCGCCGACGACCAGCCGACGGATGATCCCAAGGGCGTTCCGATCCAGATCGCGATCGCCGCGAGCGATCTGGCCGTCGGGCAGGAGCGGTTCGCGTTCGCGATCCTCGATGTGAACAACCAGCTCGTGCCCGATGTCGATGCCACGGCCACGTTCTTCCACCTCGACGGCGATGGCGCGAGCGAAGCGGGCCACGCGCCGGCGACGTACTACGCGTCGACCCTGCCCGAGGCCGGGACGTACGTGGCGCTGACCACGTTCGACCGCGCCGGGCCGTGGGGTGTGGCGATCAGCGGCACGCTGCCCGACGGGCGGACGGTCGCCCCGAACCGCGTCCGTTTCGACGTCGCCAGCCGCCCCAAGTCGCCGGCGGTGGGCGACGCGGCGCCGGCGACGGCGAACCGCACGCTGCGCACCGAGCCCGACATCGCCCTGCTCACGAGCGACCCGATGCCGGATCCCGACCTGTACGCGATGACCGTCGACGAGGCGGTCAAGAGCGGCAAAGCGACGGTGGTCGTGTTCGCGACGCCCGGCTACTGCCAGTCGCGGATCTGCGGCCCGGTGGTCGATGAGGTCAAGGCGCTGGCCAAAGACTGGCGCGATCGGGTGAACTTCATCCACATCGAGGTCTACAAGTCCTTCAGCCCGCTGGTGCTGGCGGACGAGATGGCGCTCTGGGGGCTTGACACCGAGCCGTGGACGTTTGTCCTGACCCGCGACGGGCACGTCGCGGCGCGGCTCGAAGGCAACGCGACCAAGGTCGAGCTCGAGCCCATCATCGAGCGGGTCGTCGGCCAGAACTAGCGGATCGCGGCGCACTCGGGGCAGACTTGCGGACGCGCGGCCGTTCGTCCGCGCCGCCACCGCGCGAGTTCCCCAACCCGTTGGTCGCTCAGCCACCAGGAGACGATGATGTCGTACCGTTCCGCCGACGAGGGTTCCCCTTTGAGCGTCGCCCGTCGGCGCCGCGCGACACCGTGGATCGGTCCGCTGGCGGCCTTGACGATCATCGTCGGCGGCTGCCGCTTGCCGGACCCGCCGACGATCACGCCCGCCGTGCCGACGGTGGACGCGCAGGCGCGGGCCACGGCGGCGCCCGACGCGCGCGCGTTCACGATGAAGGTGTCGACCTCCGTCATCGGCCCGGGCTTCGACCGCTTCGCGTTCATCGTCACCGACGATCAAGGCGCCGCGGTCGAGGATGCGACGGTCGAGACGATCTTCTACAGCCAGACCGCCGCCGGACCGCACCGCAATGCCAGCGGGCCGGCCCTTTACTTCGGTCGCGGCCTGCCCGGCGGCGGCCGCTGGGTCTCGTACACGGACTTCGACATCTCGGGGCCGTGGTCGATCGACGTCTCGGTTAAGATGCTGGACGGTACGCAAGGCACCGCCAGCGCCGACTTCGAGGTGGCCGGACGCACGGCGCTGCTCGCCGCCAACCAGGTGCCGCCCGACGGCGACACGCCGACGGCATCGGCGGACGACCTGGCCGCGGTGACATCGGACCCCAACCCGCTCGCCGCGCTGTACGCCCAATCGTTCAACGATGCCGTCAAAACCAAGAAGCCGATCGTCGTCCACTTCAGCTCCCCCGGCCGCTGCACGGACCCAGTCTGCCGCGACGCGATTGTCCCGGTGAAGAGCGCGTTGGCGGACTGGGCGAACGATGTCGTGTTCATCCACGTCGAGTCGCGCGACGCGGCGGACCCGGGCCAACTCTCCGCGACCGCCAAGGCGTGGGGTCTGAGCAGCGACCCGTGGACGTTCGTCTTCAGCCGCCGCGGCCGGTTGTACGCCCGTGTGGACGGCGCGGTCAGCGCAGAGGAGCTTGGCCTCATGATCAACCAGGCCGGCAAGGCGCCGTAGGAACAGCCGCCGTAGGAACAGCCCCTATAGGAATAGGAATAGCCGCAGGAACATGGGGCGCCGCAGAGGGCGCTTGCACGCCGCGCGCCATGCGCCTACCGTCCGGATCCATCGAGCCGAGACGGGAAGAACATCATGCGAACACGATCCACCACGAACCTAGCCGCCCCGACCATTTCCCTCCATGCCACCCGCATCGCGTTGGCCGTCATGCTCGGGGCACTGCTCGGTGTCGTGCCCTCCGCCGATGCCGGACGGCCCCGGGCGGCGGACGTGCAAGCCAGCAGCGCGATCGCGCTGCAGCGGATCGGCGCGAGCGGCGGCTCAAGCCAGGGGCTGGCGGTGGTCGGCGACCGGATCTATCTGGGCGTCGGAGAGCACGTCGAGGTGCTCGTGCGCCCGGCGGGCGGCGGCTTCGAGCGAGTCGGCATCGTCGACGTGGGTGTCGGGGTGTCGGCCGTAGCGGCGGCGGATGGGGCGCTGTGGATCGGAGCAACGAACGGGACGGTCAAGCGGTACGACCTGACCGACGCGGATTTGCCCGTGCGGACGGATGACCTGGACCTCATTCCGGCGGCGGCGGCGGACGGATCGGCCAGCGACACGTCGTCCGTCGTCTCGCTGGCGATCGATGGCGGACGGCTCTTCGCCGCGCTCGGCGATCGTGGGCTGGCGGTCGTCGCCCTCGAGGCGGGCCGGCCGCCGCGGCTGACGGCCCATCTGATGGACGGCGGCGCGATCTCCGATGTCGGTGCGCTCGGCCCGGTCGCCTACGTTGCCGATGGGCGGCGGGGCGTCGTCGTCGTGGACGCCACGGATGCGGATCGCGTCGTCGAGCGAGCCGTAGTGCCCTTCGGTGATCTCGCCCCCGCACCGATCACCGATGTCGCCGCCGGACCGGTGGCCGTCGACGCGGCGGCGGGTCGATTGTATGTGGCGGCGTGCAGCGGCGAGTGCGGCTTTCGGCCCTCGCCCGCGGTCGTCATCACGTTCGACCTGGTGGATCCGCTCCTGCCGCGCGATCTCGGCCGGGTTGCCACGGAGTACACGTACGCCAACGACATCGTGCTGACGGATGATCGTGCCTATCTGGCGATCACCCAATGCGGTCCCGGGTGCTGGAGCGACATCGAGTCGTTCGAACGAACCGGCGATGGTGCGCTGATCGCGGCCGAAGCTCCGTCCGACTGGGGCGGCGTCCATCGCTTCGTCACCGCGCTCGGCATCGACAGCACAGGCGCGGTGATCGCGGCGGAACAAGGCGGCGGCGCCGTCGCGCTGTCCCAGGATGCGCCGTACGTGAGCGCGGACTGGAGCTATGTGGGAAACCCGGCCGCCGTCGCCCTCGGAGGGGGCCGGATGCTGGTCGCCGATGCCGACACCAAGTCGGTGCGACTGATCGACATCGGCGCATCGTCGGGCCTGCGGCCGAGCAGCACGTGGTATCCCGACGGCGAGAGCAAGACATGGAGCTACGAGTTCGCGACGGGAACGGCCGCCGCAGCGCTCGATGGGTCCACCGCCCTCATTGCGGATGCGTACGGCGGAGTGCTGGTCCTGGACGCGAACGATGCGGGCGCCATGACGCTGGTCGGGCGGGCCGAGATTCGTGGCGGCAGCGCCGTCGCGATACGCGGGACGGACGTTTTCGTCGGCACGACCGGCCACATCACCGACGGTCCGATCGCCGGGATCACGCACATCGATCTTTCGCAGCCAGCCCAACCGATCGTGGATCCGACCGTGGGCGCACCGGGCGAGGTGATCGGGCTCGGCCTCAGCGGCGATCGGCTGTTCGCGATCCTCGGGGACGACGACGACGGCGCTTGGGGCGTGGCGGCCTACGACATCCGGACGGCCCGAACGCCGGCGCCCCTCGGTGCGACCGTCCGATTCGGGGTGACGGGCAGGGCGATCATCGAGCGGGATCGCCTGGCGGTGAGCGACAAGGACGGTCACGCCGCCGAAGTGTACGACCTTGCGAACCCGGCTGGGCCGCGGCTGATCACAAGGTTGGCGGACGTCGGCCACCTGCTGGGCCTGTGGTCGGACTACCTCTACATAGCCCGCACGGACGGCGTCGATGTCTATCGCATTGCTGGAGTTGTCGAAGCCATCGAACCGGCGGCGCGCATCGCGTCCTTTGAGGTGGCCGATTACGTGCCGACGGCATGGCGGCCCGGTTGGGTGGACGACGCCGGCCGAGTGATCGTCAACCGCTGGGGCAACGGCTGGACCGTGCTCGCCACCGTGCGTCCTTCACTGCGACGGCAAGCGTTTCTCCCGGTCGTCCTCCGGTGAGGATTCCGAGCGGGTCGCGAAGATCGTAGGCGAATTAGCCGTTTGAGCGCCGTTGGCTACACGAAGCGGCGCGGTGGGCGGGGGTGGGCGAGGTGGTGGTCGCGGACAGGGGAGATCTGGCGGCGGCGCTGCGAGTACAATGCGCCGATCGAGCGTCCGATCCGATATCCGCACTTGCAGGAGAGTCCCGTCATGAACTATCCGCCCCTTCGCATGCGAGCCCTGCCCTGCGCGATCGTGCTGTCGCTCACGATGGCCGCCGTCGCCGGCTGCGTCGTCAGCCCTGCCAGCCCCGACAGTGGTGGCCCGCTTTCACGCGAGGAATTCCTAAAGCAGGGCAACGCGATCTGCGCCGCGGGCAATGCCGAGATCGAGGCCGCCGCGGGCAAGCTGGGAGGACCGCCCGCCGGGCCGGCAGGCGAGGCGTTCTTCCAGACGATCGTCACGGTGAGCAAGCGGCAGATCAACGACGTGGCCGCCCTCAAGCCACCGGCGGATATGAAGGCCGAGATGGACAGCATCGTCGCCGATTCCTTGGCGACGCTGGCCGACATGGAGGCGAAGGGGTCGGACGCACTGTTCGCCACGGAGGCGGACCCGTTCGCGAAGATCAACCCACGGCTCAAGGCGATCGGGCTCGCGGACTGTGCGCCGGACAGCGAGGGGTAGGCGGTCGGTACATGCGCGGATGGCGACATCGGCCGCCATCCGCGTCAGCCGTTCGCGAGCCGCTCCGCCGCGAGCCGCTCCGCCGCGAGCCGGATAGCCTCGGCGTTCAGCCGCTCGATACGGCGGCGCATGTCCGAGTCGTGGACACCCGAGAGTAGGCGCGAGATGGCCGTGTGGATGAGGATGTCCTGCTGGGCCGGGGCGAGGGCGTCCCACGCCAGCGGGCCGACGGGGATGGGCGGACCGCCGGGCGGCAAGACGATGCCGCCGCCGTCCTGGACGACGCCGATGAGGATGCGGACGATCCAATCGGGCATCCGGCGTGAGAGCGGGTCCGGCGCGGCGATGTAGCCTCGATCGGCGCCTGCCGGATAGGGCGGCCCTTGGCGGTACGCCACGCACGCCATGTGGCCGAAGTTGTTGATCGCGCGCGCCTGGAAGACCTTGAGGCCGTGCAGGCTGAAGTCCGGTTGAAGGCTGGTGGTGACGCCGGTGCGGGTGTCGTGCACCGAAGCGAAGCCGCCGGTGATGCCGGCAACGCCGTCCCAGACCGCGATCAGGCCGGCCTCGTTGGCGTCGACCGGTCCGCGGTCGCGGGGGTCGCCCCAATACGATCCCGGTGCGGTGGCCAGCGCGATCGGTTGGAGGGCCGGCGAGTTGGCAGCGAGGTCGTACCAAAACGCGTCGACGTTGGAGTCACCGGTCGCGATGCTCGGCAGGACGAGGCCGGACTTGCTGAACCGCGCCCCGACGCAGGTTGGAATGGCGGTCTTGAGCCACTCGGGCCCGCCCGCCGGCAGCCAGACCACCTCGAACTGGTTCTCGCTCAGTTCGATGACCGCACACACCCGGCCGGCGTTGTCC